>JAGDBE010000107.1 GCA_017959195.1 Clostridia bacterium
CATGTTTCCGCTCGCCTCGATGATGGCTCTGCCGGAAGCAATTTTTACGCATTCGCTCATCATCTCGTTCGGCATGTTGTCGAGCATGATGATGTCGGCCGTTGCTTCGAGCGCTTCCATGAGCTGCTCAATGGTTTCGACCTCGACCTCGATTTTGAGAGTGTGGGGAATCATCTTTCTTGCGTTTTCCACGGCCTTTTTGATGCCGCCCGAAACCGCGATGTGGTTGTCTTTGATTAAAACGCCGGAAGCGAGATTGAATCTGTGGTTGGTGCCGCCGCCTACGCGTATGGCGTATTTTTCAAGCGCTCTTACGCCGGGCGTGGTCTTTCTCGTGTCGGTGATTTTCGCCTTGGTGCCTTCAACGCTCTTTACGGCCTTTGCCGTCTTTGAAGCGATACCCGAAAGGTGCTGCATAAAGTTGAGCACCGTTCTTTCGCAAACGAGCAAGGTCCTTGCGTTGCCCTCGACTTCGGCGATTACGTCGCCTTTTTTAAGGGCGTCGCCGTCTTTGAAATGCGGCTTAAATACAACCGACGAATCGAATTTCTTGAAGATGTGGTCCGCAAGGTCGATTCCGCAGATAATCATTTCTTCTTTTGCGATGAATTTTCCTGTTGCCGTCTTGTCAACGGGGATGGTCGATACCGTCGTGATGTCTCCCGAGCCGATGTCCTCGTTTAACGCAAGGTTGATGATGTTGTCAACCAGGGGATTGTCAAAATAATACATGTGATGCCTGCCTTTCGTTATTTAATCGACGATGTAGTGGGAGCCGAGACTTTCACGGCGCGCGCACGCGCTTTCCGCGATGACCGTTGACGCCATTGCCGCGTTGAAAACCGTGTACTGCTTAACCGTCGATAAATTCTTTCTTCTGTATTTGTCGTATATTCTGTCAAGTTCGCTGTGCGCGTATTCAAGCTCCGACGTGTGCCGTATTGCGCCGACGTTTTTAGTCATGAGCGACTTCATATACTCGATGTCCTTGTCAATTTCCTCGTCGCCGGGGCAGACGTCTTCGAATATTTCACTTTCCGGAATGACGAAATTATACCCGCCCGGACTGCGGAAATCGGCGTTTATGTTTCTTGCCGCACGCCTGCCGAAAACGAGGCATTCAAGCGTTGAATTGCTTGCAAGACGGTTTGCGCCCTGAACGCCGGTGCACGCCGTCTCACCGCATGCGTATAAACCGCTTATCGCGGTCCTTGCGTGAATGTCTGTCTTCACTCCGCCCATCATGTAGTGCTCCGTCGGGTGTACGGGAATGTGCTCCGACGGCACGTGAATGCCGAGCGAACGGCATTTCTGGAAAATGGTGGGGAAGCGGGATGCGAAAAATTCCTCCGACATGTCGGAAACGTCGAGATATACGAACTGATCTCCCGTTTTCTGTAAATCCTTTAAGATTTCCCTCGTCACAATGTCTCTCGGCGCAAGGTCGCGAAGCGAGTGCTTGTTGTACATGAACGCTTCTCCCTTGGAGTTTTTAAGTATTCCGCCCTCACCGCGCACGGCTTCGGACACGAGAAACATTCTTCCGTTTTCAATGCCCTTTGCAAGCGCCGTCGGGTGAAACTGCACGAATTCCATATCCTTACAGGGAGTGCCTGCGCGTAAGCACGCGGCAATTCCGTCGCCCGTGGAGTTTTTTGGGTTGGTGGAGTACTTGTATAACTGACCTATCGAGCCGGTTGCGATAACGACGTTTCGGGAAAATATTATGCGGTTACGCTCGTTGTTGTTGACAACGACGCCGCTCGTTCCGTTTTGGTCGGTTACGACGTCAACGAAAACGTATCGAAGAAAATCTTTATGTTTTTTCGGCTTTGCGCCTCTTTTCCGAGCGTTTCGGTCATGATTCTGCCGGTAGCGTCTCCGCCGCAGTGAAGAATACGCCTGCAGCTGTGTCCGCCTTCGCGCGTAACTATCGTGTCGCCGTTTTCATCCCTGTCAAACTGTACGCCGAGCCTTATAATATCGTCTATTATTTCGGGGCCTTCCGTTACGAGCGTGCGCACCGCCTTTTCGTCGCAGTGGCCTGCGCCGGCGATAAGCGTGTCTTTTACGTGCAGGTCAAAGGAGTCCCACTTTTTTGTTACTGCGGCGATTCCGCCCTGCGCAAGATAAGAGCTTCCGCCGTCAATGTGGCCTTTAACTATAATCGCGACGCTCTTGTCGGGATCGACGTTGAGAGCGCAGTATAATCCTGCAAGTCCGCCGCCGACGATGATTACGTCGAATATTTCGTTGTTGTTTTCAAGTTCTTTGCTGTTGAATAAATATCTTCTCATAAATTATTTTGCACTTCCCGCTTTCAGCATGTTGTCAAGACAGGTCCTTGCGGAAACCATAAGTTCATCGCTTAAAATTACTTCGTCGTCGAGGTCCTCAAGCGTCCAGAGTAGGTCCTCAAGCGTGGTCATCTTCATATTCACGCATACAACGTGGTCCGCTATCGGATATATTTCTTTGCCGGGGCATTCTTCCGTCAGCTTTTCGACGATAGCCCTTTCGGTGCCGATGATGAACGACTTTTTGTCGGATTCTTTGACGTAATTTATTATTGCAGACGTGCTTCCGACAAAATCGGCATTTTCATTTATTTCAGGCCTGCATTCCGGGTGAACCAGAACGAGAGAATCGGGGTGAAGTTCTTTTGCCTTTTCGAGTTCGGCAAGCCGTATGTTGTCGTGAACCGGGCAGCAGCCGTCAAAGAAGTGGAAAACCTTGTTTGGAAGCTGATTTGCAATGTATGTGCCGAGATTCTTGTCGGGTACGAAAATAATCTCTTTTTCCTTCATGTTTCTGACGATTTTGAGGGCGTTTGACGAGGTAACGCACATGTCGCATACCGATTTCGTCTCCGCACTCGAATTTATGTAGCAAACGACTGCGGCGGAAGGGAATTGCTCCTTTAATTTCACAACGTCGTCTTTTGTAATCATGTCAGCCATTCTGCAGCCCGCGTCTTTTCTCGGGATGAATACGTGCTTTTCGGGATTTAATATTTTTGCGCTTTCAGCCATAAAGGTAACGCCGCAGAAAACAATGTTTTCCGCTTCCGAACTTTTTGCCTTTTTTGCAAGCTCAAAACTGTCCCCGCAGAAATCCGCAACGTGCTGAATGTCGAGATCCTGATAAAGATGCGCAAGAATAACGGCATTTTTTTCTTTTTTCAGTTTTAAGATTTTTTTGATAACGTTTTCTTTGCCGCTCGGCATAATGAAACCCTCTTTACAAACTATATAATTAATATATTATAACATTTATATATAAAAAAAACAAGTCCAAAGTGTAACGGCGGGAAAGAAAGATGCGAAAACAAAAAGAACCGATAAAATCGGTTCTTTTTACAGTCAAAATAATTTCTTATTTGAACTTGCGCTTACGAGCGGCTTCGGATTTTTTCTTACGCTTTACGCTGGGTTTTTCATAGTGCTCTCTTTTGCGTAATTCGGTAAGAACCCCGCTTCTTGCGCACTGCCTCTTGAATCTGCGAAGAGCGCTGTCAAGTGATTCGTTTTCCTTGATTTTAATTTCTGCCATCTATATTCCCCTCCCTCCGCGCTTTGGCAAAGAGAAATTTCTTCCCTATACTATATTGGTATTATAACCTACACTTGCATAATATGTCAAGTAAATTACAAAAAATATTATTAACAAAATGTAAATTATTAAGTATTAAATTATTTTACGACAATGTTAATCAGCTTGTCGGGAATGACGATTTCCTTGATAACGGTTTTGCCTTCAAGGAGCTTTGAGAATTTCTCCGACGATTTGACTGCGGCGAGCGCGTCGTCTTTCGGTAAGCCCGCGTCAAGCGTAATCGTGCCCTTGAACTTTCCGCAAATCTGCACTGCGACTTCGCAAACCGAGTCAACCGTCTTTGCCGCATCATATACCGGCCACGGAGCAAGGGAAGCGAAAGAATCCTTTTCGCAGGCGCCGTGCCAGATTTCTTCGGCAAGGTGCGGCGCGAACGGGCAGAGAAGAAGCGTAAAGGTTTCAAGCTCGTCGAGCGTGAGAGTTCCCTTGTCGGAAATCTCGTTCATAAGCTCCATCATTGCGGCGATCGCCGTGTTCATCTTTAGACTGTCGATGTCTTCCGTAACCTTCTTTATGGTCTTGTGGAAAACTTTTTCGAGCTCGGGCGTCACGCCTCTGCCGGAAGCGATGTCGGGCAGGGAAGCGAACTTGTCTAAAAATCTCTTACAGCCCTTTATACTTTGACTCGACCACGGAGCCGACTTTTCAAAGTCGCCTATGAACATCTCGTAAAGACGCATGGTGTCTGCGCCGTATTCGTTGATTATGTCGTCGGGATTGACTACGTTGCCCCTCGATTTTGACATTTTTTCGCCGTTTTCGCCGAGAATCATGCCGTGCGACGTGCGTTTTGCATAAGGCTCGGGACAGGAGAGAATGCCGATGTCGTATAAGAACTTCGCCCAGAATCTCGAGTAGAGCAGGTGAAGCGTCGTGTGCTCCATACCGCCGTTGTACCAGTCAACCGGCATCCAGTAGTCAAGAGCTTCTTTGGAAGCAAGCGCGCTGTCATTGTTCGGGTCGCAGTACCTGAGGAAATACCAGGAAGAACCCGCCCATTGAGGCATCGTGTCGGTCTCACGCTTTGCGGGACCCTTGCATTTCGGACACGGACAGTTAATCCAGTCGGAAAGCGCGGCAAGCGGACTTTCGCCGTCTGCACCCGGCTCAAACGAGTCAACGTTGGGAAGCGTCAGCGGAAGCTCTTCTTCCGGAACGGGAACCCATCCGCATTTTTCGCAGTAAACGAGCGGAATCGGCTCGCCCCAGTAACGCTGCCTTGAAAATACCCAGTCGCGAAGCTTGAAATTGACCTTTCTTTCGCCTTTGCCGTTGGAAACGAGCCAGTCTATTATCTTGTTTTTGGCGTCTGCGACTTCAAGTCCGTCAAGGAATCCGGAATTAACGAGAATACCGGTCTGAACGTCGGTAAACGCCTCTTTTTCAACGTCTCCGCCGCTTACTACCTCGACTATCGGAAGCGAGAACTTCTTTGCAAAGTCCCAGTCTCTCGTGTCGTGCGCGGGAACGGCCATTATCGCACCCGTTCCGTAGGTTATGAGAACGTAATCCGATACGAATATCGGGATGTTTTCGTTGTTTACGGGGTTTATTGCGCGAATGCCCTTTATTTCAACGCCTGTCTTTTCCTTCTTGTCGGCAAGCTCGGTTCTCTCAAAATCACTCTTTTTCGCGGCTTCCGCCTTGTAGGCGTTGACCTCGTCAATGTTTTGTATGAGAGAAGCGTTTTGCTCGATAAAGGGATGCTCCGGCGCGATAACCATGTATGTTGCGCCGAAAAGCGTGTCGGGACGCGTCGTGTAAACGCGCAGATTTTCGCCCGCCGTCGTCGCGAAATCCACTTCCGCGCCTTCGCTGCGGCCTATCCAGTTCTTCTGCTGAACGTTTACTCTTTCTATGAAGTCCACAAGATCAAGATCGTCGATAAGACGCTGGGCGTACTCGGTGATTTTCAGCATCCACTGGCTTTTTTCACGCCTTATTACTTCGCTTCCGCATCGTTCGCATACGCCGTTTACGACTTCCTCGTTTGCGAGCACGCATTTGCAGGAAGTGCACCAGTTGACCGCCATTTTCGACTTGTAGGCGAGTCCGTGCTTGAATAACTGTATGAAAATCCACTGAGTCCACTTGTAGTATTTTTCGTCGGTCGTGTTAATCTCTCTCGACCAGTCGAAAGAAAGACCGAGCGACATGAGCTGACTCTTGAAACGGGCAATATTCTTTTCTGTAACCGTTTTCGGATGAATTTTGTTCTTGATAGCAAAATTTTCCGTCGGAAGACCGAAAGCGTCCCAGCCCATGGGATACATAACGTTGAACCCCTGCATGCGCTTCTTTCTCGAAACGATGTCGAGCGCCGTGTAGGAACGCGGATGTCCTACGTGAAGGCCCTGACCGGAGGGGTAGGGGAATTCCACGAGGGCGTAATACTTGGGAAGAGTAAAGTCGTTTTTGGCGTGGAAAGCGCCTTTTGACTCCCATTCCTCCTGCCATTTCTTTTCGATTTTCTTGAAATCGTAGTTCATTTTCAATATCTGCCTTTCAATCGGTGGTGTCGATTTTCCGCCGTTATTTTATTCTTTTTCCTGCTCAAACTCTATTTCGGTGCCTTCCGCCCAAAGTTTTTCGAGATTGTAGAAATCTCTCGACTGCGGGTTGAAGATGTGAACGATAACGTTCTCGTAATCGAGCAAAACCCAGTTTCCGAGGCCTCTGCCCTCGATGTTAGCGGGTTTGATGCCCTTTTCCTCACCGATTTTATATTCAACCTCGTCTGCAAGGGAGTTTACCATCGTGCGCGACGTGCCTCCCGCGATGACGAAGTAATCCGCGATAACCGTTTTCTCGTCGATTTTTAAGATTTTTACGTCCTGCGCCTTTTTGTTGTCGAGTATTTTCGCAATGTCCAAAGCAAGCTGCTTTATTTCGTCTTTGTTTTTAAGCATGAATTTTATTAACCTTCCTTTTTACTCGTTTTTGAATATTATCGGGTCTCCGTCTGAAGCGCCGCCGCTTGGCGGGTTGTCCGCATTTTCCGCGGGCGACGTGTTAGCCGAAACTTCCGTATCTTCGGGATTTTCGTTTGACGAACCGCCGTTTTCTCCGCCTTCGGCTCCGTTTCCGGGCCCTTCTGCCGAATCGCCGTTTTCCGAACCGTCGTCGCCGTTTTCGTTTGCGTCTCCGCTTCCGTTTTCAACGTTTTCCGAGCCGTTGTCCGAACCGTCTTCGGTATTTTCGCCGTCTTCGCCGTTTTCGGTGTCCGGCTCACCGCCCTCCTCGGGAGGAACGTATTTCACAAATCCGAGATACGGCTGATCTTCGTCTATGTCCGACGCCGTGCGCGGAGTGCTGTCATAGTCCGAACCGCTTGCAAACTTGAATATCGAAAACGCGCTTTCCGAGAGCGGTTCTTCGTATTTGTTGAGATATGTGTTGACCATATCAATCATTTCCGACTTGTTTACTCCGTAGTAGGAAACCTCGTTCTTGTAAAGCGCAAAGCCGGGACACGTGAACATCGTGATGCCCGACATGTCGACGTCAAGGGCGTTTGTCGCAAAGTAGAGCGCGTCTTCAAACGAGACGTTGGTGTTGAGATTTGCACTTATTTCCTTAACAAGATCGCTTAAATTCATTATTCCTTCAAGGCTCAGCACCTTTTTGATGAAAGCGGTCATGAATATCTTCTGCGCGTCGGTCCTTGCGATATCCGCCGTCGCGTAACCGTACCTGAACCTTACAAAACCTTCCGCCGTCTTGCCGTCCATGTGCTGATAACCCTTTTTGATGTGGATGTGAAGATTCTGAACGGGGTCGTCGTAGTTCATGTCCGCCTGAACGTAGATGTCAACGCCGCCGACCGCGTCGACTATGTTGTCGAATCCGTCGACGTTCACCTGCGCATAAAAGTCAATCGGCACGCCGAAAGACGAATAGAGAAGCGAGGCGAGATATTTTATCGCGAAATTCATCTTTATTGAATATTCGAGATTGGATTTGTCGTTGCCCTTTGCGGAAATATATTTGTTAAGCGTGTCGGGGTCGATGTCTAAGAAGGAGTTTTCGCAAGCCTTCTTTATTTCGTCGTCAGACGCATTTCTGGAAAGCGATACTAAATTTTTAAGCTCCGTTTCCGCAAAATTTCCTCCGAAGAATAAAGCGGTGTTTATCTTCATTTCGGTTCCGTTTTCGGAATTGAAGTTTTCTCTTGAAATGACGCTTCTGCCGTCGGAAGTTTCCTTTAATATGAGCTTGTTGGAGGCGGTAACGTAGGTGTCTCGCGGAATCTGCATTATCGCAACCTGCTTTTCCTTAACGTCGTAGGTCGCAATCATGATAACGTCGGACAGCCAGTTGCGCTTGTCGCAGCCAATCATCATGAACGAGTACTTGTTCTGCTTGTTGTTTGACAGATTCTGCTGCGAGTCGTCGTAAACGTCAAGACCGCTTCCGGAATTGTCAACGGGCGTCGGTTTGGGAACGTGTATGTATTTGTAATATGAAAAGACGAGTAAAGCCGCGAGCAGCAGCACGCAGATAACCGAGGCGAATATAATCAGAAACTTCTGAAAACCGCGCAGCGTCTTTTTCTTTTTTTCTCTTTTAAGTTTGAATTCCGAGGTAGCCCCGAATTTTTTTTCTGCCATGTCAATACCTCTGTAAAAAGTGGGTTTTAGTTGGGTTTGAAGAAATGATTTCTCGTAATGATTGTCTGAACGTCAATCGGCTGATTTTTGCGAAGTAGACTTCTTATCGTGCCGTCAAGACTCAGAAGGATAGTGCCGTCAAGCGCTGTAAGAATGCTTTCCGGAGAATTTGAAACGATTTCGTAAAAATATTCCCGCGCCTTTTTGCACTCCTCGTATTCGCGGTTCGGCTCAATGTAGTCGGAAACGAATATGATTTTGTCGAGAACGCTCATGTTTTCTTTTCCCGTAGTGTGGCAAAGTATTGCCGAGAAAACCGCGTCGTTAACGCCGAAAAGCTCCCTTGACAGGTATGCCGCCGTCTTTGAATGAAGAAGCGCGCAGGAAGGAAACTCCCCCTTTTCTATACCGTATTTTTCGCAAAGTTCCAACTGCTCTGCAAGAGAAAGCCCTTTGGTTATATCGTGAAGAAGCGCAGATGCGCTCACGTCGTAAAAATGGGAATTGTCTGTGCCGCAAACGGGAAAAACGTATTTTGCAATATTCAGCGCCTCTTTTTCCACCGAAAAAGTGTGTTCAAGACGGCTTCCCGAAATAAAATCACCGATTTTCGAACGTATTTCCTCAACTTTTTCGGGAGAGGTTGCGGGGAACGTGAAAAATTCGTCTTTAATCATCTTGTTTTCCTTCACCGCCGTTTTCCGAATATTCAAATAAACGGTTTTCCTTTATGTATTCCCGAACTTTTCCGCTTACCGTGTTTTCAAGCGAGTTTATATCGGTTCTCGCCTCTGTGCTCGACGCTTCGTAAGGTTTTTTATGCATAATTATAACCTGCGCGCCGTATTTTTCGCGCAAGCGCTCCGCATGCGCACACATGCTCTCGTATTCGCCGTCTTTGCGCTCTTTTGAGTAGATTACGCACTTTTCCATAAGCGTTTTTGCGTTTTTCCAGTTCTCAATCGAGAAAAGCATGTCGCTTCCGACGCAGAGATGTATCTTTTCGACGTTGTATTCGCGCAAAAGATGCTCTACCGTGTCAACGGTGTAGCTCACGTCGCCTTTTGAAATTTCATAGTCGCTGACCTTGTAG
>JAGDBE010000108.1 GCA_017959195.1 Clostridia bacterium
GTCCTCACCGCGGCATTCATGGTCCGCCGATAACGCGACGAAAGCGCAGGACAGGATCAGCGCCAAAATGATCAGCGCCGTCGCTGTCACCGTGACCTTCGACCTGTTTTTCATCTGCAGCCCCTTCTTCCGCGCCCGGTTCGCCGCCCGGGACCCGGACCGATTCTTATATTAGAATAGCACTTTCCGCTCGGAATGTCAAGTGGGGACCTCTAAAAATTCAGAGTGCGTCCGGCGGCCGTAAATTCTCAAAGTAAATGCAACAGTGCAATTTGGGGTTGCATTTACAATGAGAAGGAAAATGTGGTAGCATTTAGTTTGAGAAAAGGAGGGCTCAAACAATGGTACCAAACGAAAAGAAGAACAAACACATGACCCTGCAGGACAGGATCGAAATTCAGGAATGTCTGACAAAGGGGATGACATTCAAAGCAATAGCAAAACGTATTGGCAAGAATCAAACGACAGTATCAAGAGAAGTCAAACTGCACCAAAAAGCGCACATCAACGGGTATATGCGAACGGAAGAAGTATGTCCCAAACTGTTGAAGGCGCCGTTTGTGTGCAATGGATGTGAGAAAAGAAGCAGAAGCAGTTGTCCGTATCGCCGTCAGATATACGAAGCGTCATATGCACAAAGGAGTTATGAAGAAGAACGCTCCGAATCGCGAAGCGGAATCGCATTGAACAAGGAAAGTTTCTATGAAGCAGAGAAAATCATATCCGATGCGGTTGAACAAGGGCAGCACATATATCACGCCATCAAAGCGCACAATCTTCCTGTGTCTACAGCAACAGTATACAGACATATCAAAAAGCGTTACTATCGTATCGGGCTTATTGACCTTCCCAGAGCCGTCAAATTCAAAATACGAAATACATCTTCCAACGAGCACGTGCCGGCTGCGGTCAAAAAAGATCGCTCCTATAATGATTTTCTTGCATATATCGAAGATCATCCTGGTGTTCCGGTTACGGAGCTGGACACTGTGATCGGAAGAATCGGCGGCAAAGTTATTTTAACGATTCATTTTGTGAACTGCGATTTTATGATCGGTATTCTTCTCGACAACAAATCTGCCTCAGAAGCCGCGCAAAGATTCCGCCGCTTCAAACAAGCGTTGTCAGATCACGGCTTTTGCTTCGGCGACGTTATGCCTGTTTTGCTGGCGGATAACGGCGGTGAGTTCAGCTGCCTTTCTGCTTTTGAAGACGATCTCAACGGCAATAAAGAATCTTATCTGTTCTTTTGTGATCCTGCCTCTCCTCATGAAAAACCGCACATCGAAAAAAACCACACCTTGTTCAGAGATATTGTCCCGAAGGGTTCTTCCTTTGATGACTTTACGCAAGATACTGTCAATTTGATCTTCTCCCACGTCAACGCTGTCAAGCGTAAACAGTTTAACGGGAAAAGCGCTTATGACCTCTTTACTTTTTCTTATTCCGAAGATCTTGCTTCTGCGCTCGGCATTTCCTTTGTTCCGCCCGAAAACGTGATCCAATCTCCAAAACTCCTCAAGTAATTCCTTCTCATAGTAAACGCAACTATAGTTGCATTTAGTCTGAGAAATTTCTCTCTCAGACCTTTTCCTTGCGCTCTTTTGTAGCTTTGTTTCGCTTTTTTATCCCATTTCTCCTTCTTTACACTTCTTTTCTCATACTAAATGCCATTGATTTTTCACACTAAACGCAACCCTTTGCTACTGTTGCATTTACTTTGAGAATTTACGTATTTGTAAATTTATCCGTCATCCGCCCGCACGCAGTGCGGATTTCACCACGAAGTGATTTCACCGCCCGATAGGGCGATTTCTCCCGTCCGGAACGGA
>JAGDBE010000012.1 GCA_017959195.1 Clostridia bacterium
AACCGAAAGAAAATTCGAGTTCAGCCAGTTGAAAAACTGCTTTTTTAAGTACGCTTCGAGCTGAAACATGTGCGTGTAATAGGAAAGCGCGAAAAACAGCGCACAAGCGAGCGTTATAAAATAAAAGCAAAGTGCGATTATCATATTTACACCTCTGTTTGATTACCCAGAAATGATTCCAGCACCCTTGACGTGAGCGCGGGGTCTTCCAGAAACGAAAAATGTCCGCCGTTCTTTATGACTACAAGTCCGCAGTCGGGTATTTCCTTTTCCATGGTCTTTGCGTCCGAAAGCGGCGTCGCGTCGTCGTTTTCTCCCCAGATTAAAAGCGTGGGGACTTTTATCAAGTGCAGTTTGTCGGTCATATCCTCGTTTATTACCTTAACCATGCTCTGCCGCAGAATTGCCGACGAGGACGCGTAATCGGCGGAGCCGAACTTTTTCTGCAAATTTCCGAGCGCGTCGGGAAACGCCTTCTTTATAAAAGGTATGCGCAGAAACGTCTTGCAGAACTTGAAAGACGCGATTTTCAGCTTTTTTGAGAAGCTCTTTTTTCTCTTTATTCCGGCGCTGTCGATGAGCACCGCTTTTTCTATCTTCAAAGGGAGATTTTCCCTCGACGCAAGCTCGATTATTACTCTTCCGCCGTGGGAGTGTCCTATAAGGGTAACTTCATTTTCACCGAGTTCTTTTAAGAACGCGAGCGTAAAGTCGGCGTAATCCTTTACGTCGTACGCATGCGACGGCTCGGTGGTTTTTCCGAATCCGGGAAACTCGGGTACTAAAACGCGGGCGTATTTACATATAGCGTTTGTGATAACGCCGTAATAATCCGCTTTCGTGCCCCAGCCCTGAAGCAAAACGACGGTTTTTCCTTCGCCTTTTTCTATGTAATTGACGTCGAGATTTTCGCCTTTGAATTCGAGAAACATCTTTTTCTCCTCAATAAAAACGTTACTTAATCTTTCATAATATTATATTATTTTTACCGGAAAATGTCAACCGATAAGCCTGCAAAATAAAAAAATCTTGCATTATATTTGTTTTTATAGTATAATTAAGTCGTATTTGAAAACCGCGTCTCAAATGAAAGGATTTTGCGATGAACGTAAAGAAAACGATAAGAAACACCGCGTTTTCGGCGGTCATTTCCGCTCTCGTTTCGGTTGTTCTCATACTCGGCGGATTTTTCGACACTTTCGACTTGCTGTGCGCCGCGGCATCGTCGGTTGTGATTCACGTCGTCTTTTCCGAAAAAGGCGCGAGAAACGCACTTATGATTTTTGCGGTATCGGCGGTTTTGTCAAACGTTTTAATGCCGCTCCGCTCGTGTCCGATGTATTTTCTGTTCTTCTTCGGATATTATCCCGTATTAAGGGGCTTTCTTTTAAAGAAATTCAAATCGAAGGTGCTTGCATTCCTCGTTTCGGCGCTTATTTTCAACGCCGTTATGATTTTTCTTTTCGGCGTATTTCGAACGGTCTTCGGCATGGAAAACGAGCCGTTTTATATGTTTATTTTCCTCTTTGCCGCCGCAAATTTCTTCTTTTTCTGCTTCGACCTTCTTATGGGCAGAATAATGATTCTTTACAGTTACAAAATCAAAAAGATTTTCGATAAATTCAAAGATAAAAAATAGGAGACAGTATGAAACCGCAGTTTGACAGTTTTTTCAAATTGATTGAAAAGCACAAATCATTCCTCATCTTGATACACTCCAACCCTGACGGAGACGCCATGGGCTCATCCACGGCGCTGTCTCTGTTTTTAAAGAAAGCCGGCAAAAAATCGGCGGTGCTCTCGCCGTCGGCGGTCCCGAAACGGCTTTATTTCACAAAGCACAAGGACGTAACTTATTTTGAAAACCCGAAGGATAAAGCTCTTTCGAAATTTCAGAACAGCTGCGTTATCAGCATTGACGTAGCGTCGGACGAGCTTCTCCCCGGCACTTCCGTTTCAAAGGAAAACCCCGTCTCCTTTGCGATAGACCACCACAGAACAAACACTCTGTCGGCAAAAGAAAAATACGTTGACGCAAAAGCCGCGTCGGTAGGCGAAATTCTCTTCAAAATCATAAAAGAGTACGAAAAAGCGCACAAAACGAAGATTTTTGACTCCGATATATGCGCTTCCCTCTATACCTCGATTTCTTCCGATACGGGCTGTTTCAAATATTCGAACACGACGCCTTTTACGCATAAAACCGCCGCGTTTTTGCTCAAAAACGGCGTTGACGCAACCGAAATCAACCGCCTTCTTTTCGACACAAAGAACATGTCCCAGATTAATATCGAGCAGTTTGCCTATAAAAATATGAGACTGCTCTACGACAACCGCCTTGCCATTACGGTTATAGACTCAAAAGACCTTGAAAACGCCGGCGCTTCCGAGGAGGACACCGAGGCGGTATCCCAGCTTCTGCGCATGATAAACGGAGTGCAGATATCCGTGCTCATGAGGCAGCAGCACAAAGAAGGCGAAAAAAGCCGCTATAAGTTCTCGGTGCGGGCAAATCCCGACATCGACGTTTCGGAACTGTGCGGTATTTTCGGCGGCGGCGGGCACAAAAAGGCCGCCGGCTGCACCATACACGACACGAAAGAGCGTGCGTTTGAGAAATTCACCGCTGCGGCAAAGGACTTTTTGATATAAAAGGACAAAAAAAGAGCTTGCAAAAGCAAGCTCTTTTTTATTTTTTGATTATTTTCCGCCTTCCATGCGGTAAAGGAACGTTACGGTTTCGGCGCGCGTGCATTTTTCGTTCGTACCGAAGGTCGTCGCCGTCGTTCCGATTGTAATGCCGTTTTCGTACGCCCAAATAACTGCCTTATGGTAGTATTCTCCCGCCTTTACGTCATTAAACGGGTTATTTCCCGTCTTGGGTTCGGGTGAGCCGGACATGCGCCACAGGAACGTTACCATTTCGGCGCGTGTGCAGGTTTTGTCCGGGCTGAAGGCCGTCGCGGTCGTTCCGGTCGTGATTCCCTTTTCGTATGCCCAGAGAACTGCCTTATGGTAGTATTCTCCCGCCTTTACGTCGGTAAACGGAATTGTGGCGGAAGATTCCGGCGAGCCCGCCGTGCGCCACAGGAACGTTACCATTTCGGCGCGCGTACAGGATTCTTCGGGGCTGAAGGTCGTCGCGGTAGTTCCGGTTGTGATATTTCTTCTGAGCGCCCACATAACCGGTTCAAAGAAGTAATCGGCGGGTTTTACGTCGGTGAACGGGTTGTTGAATCCTGCGCCGTAGCCCGAATCGTCCTTTACGAACGACGCGAACACTTCGACGCCGCCTTTCGGCATTATAAACGAAATTTCGCCGTTTGCGTTTCTTACCTGAATTTCTTTTCCGTTTTCGTTTATCACGGTAATCTTTTCAAGTCTGTATCCTTCGTTCGGAACAGCATTTATTCTTACCGTTGCGCCCTCTTTTGCAGATTTGGGAGTGATTTGCACCGTTCCGTTTTCGGTCTGCGCGGAAATTATCTTATAAGAAGCTTCCGGCTCGATTATGCTTACGCTTCCGCCTGCGGATTTTCTCGTCCACTGTGCGAAAATTTCGCCGTCTGCTTCAAATAAGGTATCGGTCGTAACCTCTTTTCCTCCCGTTTTTTCGGTAAACCAGCCGTTAAATGTGTGGTTGCTTCTTTCGGGAACGGGAAGGCTGTCGAGTTTTCCGAACTTATTGGTAACACCGCTTTCGGGCGTTACTCTGCCGTTATTTGCATTGAATTTAACGGTATGCGGGTCATAAGCCACGTAAACTTTTATTTTGAGTTTTATCTTGCCGGGAGTAAGCTCGGATTTTACCGTTTGAGAGTTTCCGTTTACGGAAACGTTCACGCTGTCCGCAAACACGTATCCTCTCTCGAGCGTGAGCATTACGTTCAGGAAGTAGTCGCTTCCCGCCTCGAATTTTTCGACGGGCTGTCCGTTTTTGTCGGTCCAGAATGCGTCATCAACGGTATAATGTTCGCCGTCCGCAATCTCGGGCTCAAACACGCCGTCTTTGTCGTTCGGAATCGGGAAATCCGTGATGGAAACGGTTCCGAGAACGGAAGCGTTCCCCTCGATACGCACGTTAAAGAAAACTCTCAGCTCGCCCGTAGGCTTGCCGTCGTTGTCAAGCACCTTTTCGGCCTTTACAAACGTGCCGTTCGTAATATTGAAGTTGACATTTTCATCAAGCGTCGCTCCGTTTAACGGAATAACCAGAACGCTGCCGGTAAAGGTGAAACCGCTCGAATAAACACCCTCAAACCATTCCTGTTTTTCGCTCAGTTCAAGGCTTTCGGCGTATTTATCCGGGACAATGATACAGCTTTCGGTATCGTAGGAAATTTCAACGTTGTTTCCTATCGTCGCCGTATTTTCGCCGCCCATGGGAATATTTACAACGGTAAAGGAACCGCTGACCGCAATCGTAAGATTTTCCGTTACGGTCTTGTAAAGAACCGTGTCTTTCGGCGTATAGGTTGCGGAGAAGCTGTTATATCCGACGTTTCCGATACCCGTCGCAGGCGGGTCGTTCCAAGTCCAGCCGTCGGGCAGCGTTACGTCCGCAAGCGTCTTTCCGTAAGCCGCTTTCAGTTCCGCGGGTACGGAGTATTCCGGCGAAATTTGCTTTGTATAAGTATTATTGAAATTCAGACTGCTGAATTCTTCGGTCGGCGTAACCGTAAGTTCGTCATCGCCACGATTATAGGAAACGATGACTGTTACCGTATACTCTGTCTCGTCGATCGTTACACCCGGGATATTCGTGCCGTTCTGTTTTACGGTATAGACGTGCGTGCCTACATCATTGCTGCCGTAGTCGATCTGCGTGAAAAAGATCTCCCCGGTCGCGTCGTTTTGCGCAGTCGATGTGATAATTCCGTCTATTAAAACCTCAAAGGTGAATACGTCGCTGTCTGTCAGCGGTCTGCCGTCGAGGTTTACTTTGCCGCTGAAAGTGATATTACCGGTTACGTCGTCCGGAACGTAGTTCGGATCTTCATCGTAGGTGTAAACGAGGAAGGTGTCTTCGTTTATAAATTCATTTTTCCAGCTTCCCGATTTGAGAAAGCCTTTTGCCGGTTTGTCGCCTACCGCCGGATAATCATTAGGAGTTATCAATATAGAACCCTCGTCGGAATAATATGAAGCCGGAAACGTTATATCGCCGTCCGTACCGTCATTCCACGTACCGTTTACAACTCTGAACGAAAACT
>JAGDBE010000109.1 GCA_017959195.1 Clostridia bacterium
GACAGCGAGTATCGCCGCGAAAAAGAGAAAGAAGAGGAAGAAAGATTCAACTTTAACCGCAAAGAAAATGACTGGTAATTAAATAATCGGCAAAAACCCCCTCTGCCGCAGGCGGAGGGGGCTTTGAAAAAAGAGCAAGGGAGGCTTCGCCTTTCGGTACCCGCCTGCGCACCGCCCGCCTGCGCTCCTTTATGGTTGGATTTAAACTTGAGTTTCTTCGCGAGCACACAAGCCGAAAAAAGAAGAGAACCTTGACGCGTAATTGCGTGTCGAGGCTCTCGACTGGTCGGAGTGAGAGGATTCGACGCATATTTGCTTTGCAAATCTGCCCTGCTTGGCGACCCAAAGGCATTTGCCTTTCGGTACCCGCCTGCGCACCGCCCGCCTGCAAAATATGCCAAAGGGCATATTTTGCTTTACGGCGTCCGCCTTCTCAAGGTTCGAATCCTTACTGATTTCTAATCAAAAAAATGCCCTCCTGTAAACAGGAGGACATTTTTTTGGTCGGAGTGAGAGGATTCGAACCTCCGGCATCTTGGTCCCAAACCAAGTGCGCTACCAGCTGCGCCACACCCCGATTAAATAACTGTGCTATTTTACCATAAATAAGAGCTTTTGTCAAACGCATCGCAAAACCCGACGGAAAACCGTCGGGTTTTTGTTATTTCACGAGAAATTCAAATAATTCGTCGGGATTTTTGCATATGCAAAGGGGTTCGAGCTCTTCCAGGTCTTTCAGCGCCCCGAAACCGTAGGAAACGGCGATTGCGTTTATTACGTGCTTTTTCGCGCCCACAACGTCGTGCGGACAGTCGCCGACCATCACCGATTTTTCCTTGTCTTTTATTCCCGCCTTGTCAAACAGATACGAAAGCACTTCCGCCTTGTCGGTACGCGTGTTGTCCATGTTCGCGCCCGCAACGTCATCAAAATATTTTAAGAGCCCTGTGTGTTCAAGCACGATTTTAGCGAATTTTTCAGGCTTTGACGTTGCGACGTAGACGTGAAAGCCGCTGTTTTTCAGGTCAGAAAGCAGTTTTTCGACGTTTTCGTAAGCTTTGCATTCATAAATTCCGCGCGTCGAGTAATATTCGCGGTAAACTTTCACGCAGTCGGTGCCGAAATCGCCGTCCTTATTGCAAAACGCCATAAACTGCTCTTTGAGCGGCGGACCGATAAAGCATTTCAAACTCTCGACGCTCAAATACGGTATGCCGTGCCTGTCGAGCGAGTAGGCGACGGATTTTGTAATTCCTTCCGACGTGTCGACGAGCGTGCCGTCGAGGTCGAAAATAACGTTTTCAAAGCGGTGAAGCATAATAATTCCTTTCGGTGATGTGATTGAAGTTATTATAATACAAACCGCCCCAAAAATAAATATTAATATGTAAATTATTGACTGTAAATACCCGATGTTGTATAATAAAACAGTAAAATAATTGTTTTTGTGGTGTATAATGATAATAACCGATAATTTGAAAAAAATAAATCCGAACGATAAAAAGCTCCTTATACTCGGCGATTTTGACGGAGTTCACAAGGGGCACGTTTCGCTTATCGAAAAGTCCGTGGAAATTGCCAAAGCGGAAGGTCTTGCGTGTTTTGTGTACACTTTCAAGGTGAACACAAAGCTGCTCACGCGCGGAAACGTTTCATTTCTCACGACAGATGAGGAAAAGAACGGCATTTTTGAAAAATACGGGCTTGACTGCGTTTATTACGAGGATTTCGAGAGCGTAAAGGACATGCAGCCGCGTGAATTCTGCAAATATCTTGCGGAAAACTTCGGCGCAAAACGGATTGTCTGCGGCGAGAATTTCTCGTTCGGCAAAAACGCATCAGCCGATTCAAACGACTTAAAACGCTTTATGAAAGATTACGGAATAGAAACCGACATAATGCCTATGGTGAAAGAAAACGGGGAAATCGTGTCGTCAACGCTTATACGCTCGCTTGTCTCCGACGGAAAAATCGAAAAGGCAAACGGATTTCTCGGCTACCCGTATTTTGTAAACGCGCCCGTCGTTCATGGAAAAGAATTCGGCAGAAAGCTTGGCTTCCCGACGATAAACCAGCTTGAATACGGCAACAAAACCGGGCTTAAACACGGCGTTTACGCCTGCATTTGCACAATCGGCGAAAAGAAATATATGGGCGTTGCAAACGTCGGAGTAAAGCCGACTGTGGAAGAAAGCACCGACGCGCCGGTTACGATAGAAACGCATATCATAGACTGCAGCGAAGATTTGTACGGAAAGACCGTAAAAATCGAGTTTTACAAGTTTCTGCGCGAAGAAAAGAAGTTTTCCTCGCTTGACGAATTAAAAGAGAACATAATGAATAATATTATGCAGACCAAAGAGTATTTCAAAGGAGAAGGCACGGATGAAAGGTAAAAAGAGGGCAATTTTAATAATGCTTGCGGCATTATTTGCTATAATGCCCGCCTTTTCGTGCGCCGCTGAAGAAACTGACGAAAACTACGCTCCGTCAAAGACCTTCAACGGAAAAACACTGTGCGAATATCTCAATATCGATAATATTCCGACGATAGAGGGTTATTCCTCTTACGTTTTCAATATCGAAACCGGCAGCGTAATTTTTGAAAAGAACGCAAACGACAAAGTTTACCCCGCGTCAACCGTAAAACTCATGACGGCTATAGTCGCATATGAAAACATACCCGATCTTCAGACCGAAATAACCGCGTCCGCGTCGGCTCTTTCAGGCGTTTCCGGCTCGAATATCGGTATAAAGACGGGGGAGACGCTGACGGCTGAACAGCTGATTTCGGCGGTGCTGCTCGTCGGTGCGAACGACGCTTCAAACGTACTTGCCGAATACGTTTCGGGGGATATAAAGGACTTTTGTGCGCTCATGAACGAAAAGGCGCATGAAATCGGCGCCGAAAACACTTATTTTACAAATCCCACGGGCCTTCATAACGAGGAAATGGTAACGACCGCCTACGATATGGCGGTGATATCGGGATATTTTTACAGAACGGGAACGCTTTTCGATATTTCCGATACGACCAGGGTAACAATTCCCGCAACCGAGAAAACGCCGCAGCAGCGGACGCTCATAAACAGAAACTACCTCATTTCGCGCATGAAATCGGATAAATTCTATTATTCCCCGGCGCACGGAATGTCGCTCGGCGGAACGCCGGAAGCGGGGGAATGCATAATAACCTCCGCGACAGACCGTTCGGGACTCACATATATCTGCGTGGTCATGAACGCGCCGTCGTCGGACAAGACGAATTATGCCTGCACCGACGCGGTATCGCTTCTGAAAATGTGTCTTGACAACTTCAATTACGCAAGCGTTGTGTCTACCAAAAACGCGGTGTGTGAAATTCCCGTAAAACTCGCCGTCGATACCGATTATATAACACTCGTTCCGTCGGGCGAGCTCAAAGCGCTTCTGCCGAAGGATCTCGAATATATGAAAAACATCACGATAGAGCCGAGAATAAGCGAAAACTTCGCCGTGGCTCCCGTGTATGAGGGACAGAAGTTCGGCGAAGCGATAGTAAAATACAATAACGAAATAATCTTGGGCACGATAGAGCTCGTAGCCGGCAAAAACATAGACAAAAGCAATTTCCTTTATTTTCTTAACAGGGCGGAAACCTTTGTCAAGGGCAAGTGGTTCAAGGCGTTCGCCGTGTTTGCACTGATACTGTTTGCGGCATATTTTATCGCATCGGTATCGTTTTCAAAGAAAAAGACCCGCCGCAGGTACTATAAAAAATAAGAGACGAACCGTCTCTTATTTTTTTATTCCGAATAATCTCTTTACCGCCGTTTTTACGCTAAAAGCAAGTAGAACGGGGGATTTTTTTATGTACAGCCGCTTTATGCGCGCAAGATATTTTTTGTCGTCGGAGGGAACGAAATCGTTTCCCTTGAATATTCCCGAAACTTTGGCGATTATTTCGTCTTTTTCTATTCGTTCAATCATGTTCTGGCTGTCTCCGCACATGACGTATTTTCCTTTTGAAAATCCGATTATTCTGTGAAGTATAATCTTTCCCGTGCGCCGCCTGTAAAGGACTATATCATATTTTTTTAAATTATCGGCGCGCGCAAGAAGAACGGAATCGCTTCCCGGCGTAATGGTCGGGAGCATGCTTCTTCCGGTGGGATTGAGACGGAACACTTCGCCGCGCGAAACCGTGTCCGATATTATGGCAATTATCTTTTCAATATCAACGTTTTCCATATTTTTACCTTAATTCCGACATAAACTCGTATGCCGTCTGTGCGGCATCGAGGTCCATATTGCACAAAAGCAGGCACGCGGGCACTTTTTCTATGAATATTTCGATAAGATCGAGCATCTTATTTAACAGAAGGGGAGACTCGGGAATGACAAGCTGCGAAAAAATGCGCCTTACCGCCTCTTCCTTTGAAAGCGCGGAAACAGAGTTTTGTTCTGCTCTTTCAAGAAAGCAGAGCGCTTTCAAGGGCACCTTTTCGTTGACGTTGTAGCCCTCTTTTCCGCACCACGGCGTGCCGTAGGCGTACACCGCGTCGTCTTTTATCCGCACGAGCGGTTTGTCGCCGTTTATGATTTTCGCGTCGGGATATTTTTCAAGCCAGAGTCTGCTGTGAGTGGTTTTGCCGGTACCGCTTTTTGCCGAAAAAGCGTAGCCGACGCCGTCTTTCTCTATAATCGAGGCGTGGAGTATAAAGCCGCCGAAGTCTAAGATTTTTCTGGAAATGTCCCTGTAAACCGAGAGGGATTCGAGATAGCCCTCTTTCATTTCGGAAAGGCTTTTCCGTTCTTTATCCATGTCTTCTTCGTGAGCGTATGCGGTAATATCGGGCGTTCCCGAAAAATCAACCTTGTATTTTTCGCAGAAGACGTCCGTATAGGCGTATTTGTTTTTGATTTCTATGTTCAGATCAGCTATTCTGTATACAGCCAAACCCATCACTCCTCGGAAATATTATATTACTTTTGGGTATTTGTGTCAACACTTGAAAAAAATAGAACGATATTGCGGTTATTATTCAAAATATTGCAAA
>JAGDBE010000110.1 GCA_017959195.1 Clostridia bacterium
ATTGAAGAGCTGAAAAAGACAATCTCAAGCAAAAAGGAGGAATGAAAATGCTGTATTTATACAATTCTGCGACCAGACAAAAGGAAGAATTCAAACCGTACGACGAGAAGCAAGTGACAATGTACACCTGCGGACCGACGGTTTATCACTACGCCCATATCGGAAACCTGCGCTCCTACATTATGGAGGACGTGCTTGAAAAATATCTTCGTTATATCGGTTACGACGTGAAGCGCGTTATGAACATAACCGACGTGGGACATCTTTCGAGCGACGCCGACACCGGAGAAGACAAGATGGTAAAGGGCGCGAAGCGCGAAAACAAGACGGTAATGGAAATTGCAAAATTCTACACCGACGCGTTTTTTGAGGACTGCAAAAAATTAAACATAAAGATGCCCGACGTAATAGAGCCCGCCACAAACTGCATTGACGAGTTCATAAAGGTCATTCAGGGCTTGCTCGACAAGGGCTTTGCCTATAAAGCGGGCGGAAACGTGTATTTTGACACCTCAAAACTCAAACAGTACTACGTCTTCAACAATTTTGAGGAGGAAGACCTCAAAGACGGCGTCAGAGAAGGCGTTGAAAAGGACGACAATAAGAGAAACAAGGCGGACTTCGTTTTGTGGTTCACAAAATCCAAATTTGAGGACCAGGAACTCAAATGGGACTCGCCTTTCGGTCTCGGTTACCCCGGCTGGCACATTGAGTGCTCGTGCATTTCAATGAAGCATCTCGGAGAGCGCCTCGACATCCACTGCGGAGGCATCGACAACGCGTTTCCGCATCACACAAACGAAATCGCGCAGAGCGAGGCGTACCTCGGCCATAAGTGGTGCAACTTCTGGATGCACGTTCTGCACCTCAATACTTCGGGAGGCAAGATGAGCAAGTCAAAGGGCGAATTTTTAACCGTTTCTCTGCTCGAGGAAAAGAATTATCTGCCCGTCGTTTACAGATTTTTCTGCCTGCTCTCGCATTACCGCAAATCCCTCGTTTTCAGCTATGAAAACCTCGACAACGCGAAGGCTTCATATATGAAGCTCATCGAAAAGATATCGAAAATCACTCCCGACGGCGAGGTTGACAAAAACGCGTTTGAACTTCTGAAAAAGGAGTTCACCGACGCCATGGACAACGACATAAACACGTCCCTTGCAATAACGGCGGTGCATAACGTAATAAAGGCCGATACGAACGGCGCGACAAAACTTGCGCTGATTGAAGATTTTGACAGGGTTTTGTCCCTCGACCTTATAAAGAACGCCGAAAACTTCGCAAAAGAGAATGATTCAACGGACGGTGAAGACGCCGAATTCGTATCAAAGATAAACGAGGCGCTCGAAAGAAGAACGGCGGCGAAAAAAGAGAAGAATTACGCGCTTGCAGACCAAATCAGAGACGAACTCAAAGCGCTCGGCGTCGTAGTCGAAGACACGCCCGAAGGCCCGAAATGGAAAAAGATATGAACCCCTCCCCGTTTTTCGGGCATGACGCGAAAGAATACGGAATTCTTTCTCTTGCGTACCTCGGAGACGCGGTTATGGAAATAATGACAAGGGAATATCTGCTTAAATACGGCTCTTTCAAAAAGCCGGGCGATATAACGAACGCGGCGAAAGCGTTCGTTACCTGCGAAGCGCAGAGCGACGCTTTTGAGCGCATTGAATCGCTTTTAACCGCGGAAGAAGCAGACGTTTTCCGCCGCGGACGCAACGCAAAAACCCATTTTGCGCCGAAGCACGGCGACCTCATCCAGTATAAGCGCGCCACCGGCTTTGAATCCCTCATGGGATACCTGTATTCCTCGGGCGAATGCAGAAGGGCGAAAGAACTCTTTCTTGCTGCATTCGGGCCGGTATTAAATCCTCTGCAAAGGACAGAATAATATGATGGACAGGCTTTTTGCGTTATTTAAAAAAATCGAATCAAATAAAGACGCCGAATCCAAAATAAGCTTCGTTATCGCGGGACTCGGAAATTACGGTGAAAAATACCGCAACACGCGGCATAACGCCGGTTTTCTCGCGCTGTCCTACATGGCGCAGAAACTCGGCGCCCAAATAAACCGCTCGAAATTCAAATCGCTTTGCGCCGACTGCATGCTCGGCGACAAGCGCGTGCTGCTGCTGCTTCCGCAGACTTATATGAATAACTCGGGAGAAGCTGTGCGCGAGGCGCTTTCGTATTACAAGCTTACGACGGAAAACCTGCTCGTAATATATGACGACGTGTCTCTTCCGCTCGGAAAAATACGCGTGCGCACCAAGGGCAGCGACGGCGGACATAACGGCATTAAATCGATAATATATCAGACGGGCTCCGACGTTTTTCCCCGCATTAAAATCGGAATCGGTGAAAACCCGCGCCCCGAAGACGACCTCGCGGACTGGGTTTTATCGTATTTTACAAAAGAGGAACAGCAAACTCTGTTCGACAGATTTGAAGACGTCCTCGGCGCAAGCAGACTTATCGTTTCGGGAAACGCCTATGAAGCGATGAATAAATACAACGGATAATTATTTTAATTTCTATAAAAAGAAGGAAGGCATTTACACAAATGAAACCTAAATACTACGTTACAACCGCAATTCCCTACACCTCAAGAAAACCGCACATAGGAAACACCTATGAGCTTATACTTACCGACTGTATCGCGAGATACAAGAGGATGCGCGGTTACGACGTTTTTATGCTTACCGGAACCGATGAACACGGTCAGAAAATCGAGGACGCGGCAAAGGAGGCGGGAATCTCCCCGAAAGAGTACGTTGACGCGATAACCTCCGAGCTTCAGGGCATCTGGAAGAAGATGAACATAAGCTACGACAAGTTCATTCGCACGACAGACGACTACCACGTCAAGGCGGTTCAGCATATATTCAAGAAGCTGTACGATCAGGGCGACATCTATAAGGGAGAGTACGAGGGCTGGTACTGCACGCCCTGCGAATCCTTCTGGACAGAAACCCAGGCATCCGACGGCAAATGCCCCGACTGCGGCAGAGAGGTAAAAAAGGCAAAGGAAGCCGCATATTTCTTAAAACTCTCCAAATATCAGAAAAAACTCGAAGATTATATAGAATCCCACCCCGATTTCATCACGCCGGAAGCCCGCAAAAAAGAGATGATAAATAACTTCATAAAGCCGGGCATTCAGGACCTCTGCGTTTCGCGTTCGTCGTTCACGTGGGGCATTCCCGTCGATTTCGACGAAGGACACGTGATTTACGTGTGGATCGACGCGCTCACAAACTATATAACGGCGCTCGGTTACGACGTGGACAAGCAGGACGACCTTTATAAGAAGAACTGGCCCGCCGACCTGCAGATTATCGGCAAGGATATTTTGAGATTCCATACGATTTACTGGCCGGTCATCCTCATGGCTCTCGGTCAGCCGCTTCCCAAGCAGATTCTGGGACATCCGTGGCTGCTTTCGGGCATGGATAAGATGTCAAAATCGAGAGGCAACGTAATGTACGCCGACTACCTTTCGGATTTGCTCGGCACAGACGCCGTAAGATACTACGTGCTTGCGGAAATGCCGTTTTTAAACGACGGAAGCATTACGTATGAAATGCTCGTTGCAAAAATCAATTCCGACCTCGTAAACACGCTCGGAAACCTTGTTCAGAGAACCGTTGCGATGATAAATAAGTATTTTGACGGCTATATTCCCGCACCCGCCGAAAAGGGCGAGTTTGACGACGACCTTATTTCCGTCATAAAATCGGGATATGAGGCGACGACCGAAAAGTTTGAGACGCTTCATATAGCAGACGCGACCGACGAAATCATGACCGTGCTGCGCAGACTTAATAAATATATCGACGAGACCATGCCATGGGCGCTTGCGAAAGACGAGGAAAAGAAACCGCGCCTTGCAACCGTGCTCTATAACCTTACGGAAGGTATCAGAATCTGCGCGAATATGCTCTATCCGTTCATTCCCGAATCGGCGGAAAAGATTCTCGACCAGCTCAATAACCCCGAAAACAAGGAAAACCTCTCGATAGGCGACTGGGACGAAAACGCGAAATTCGGACACACATACCCCGTAAACACGAAGGTCAACCCCTCTCCCACCCCGCTTTTCATGAGAATTGACGAGAAGGAGTTCAACGCACGTCTGGAAGCCGACAGAAAAGCTGCCGAAAAGGCGGAAAAAGCAGAGGAAAAGTCCGAAAAAACGGAGGAAAACAACTCCGAAATCGCCATCGACGATTTTATGAAGGTGAAACTGAGATGCGCTGAAATTCTGGAATGCGTTCCCGTCGAAAACTCCGAAAAACTGCTCAAAATCACCGTAAACGACGGCAAAGGCAGACGGCAGATCGTGTCGGGAATTGCAAAAAGCTACTCCCCCGACGAGCTTATCGGCAAAAAGATAATAATTATATCAAACCTTAAACCCGCGAAAATCCGCGGCGTCGAGAGCAACGGAATGCTTCTCGCGGCAAGCGCCGGCGATAAAGTCAAGGTGGTATTCCTCGACGAGAGCGTAGAGCCCGGCGCCGAAATCAGATAAATAAACAAAGGGCGGCACGCGGTATTATGCCGCGTGCCTGAGTTTTTACTATGAAAATGTTTGATTCCCACGCGCATTACGACGACGCGCGTTTCGACGGAATAAGGCACGAAACTTTACTCGAAGTGCACGAGTCCGGCGTTGAAAAAATAGCGAATATCGCGTCAAGCCTTGCTTCAAGCAAGACCTGCATTGAGCTTGCGGAAAAGTACGGTTTTATCTACGCCTCCGTCGGAATACACCCGTCCGACGCTGTAAAGGATATGAGAAACGAAAATTACATTTCTTTGCTTGAAGAAATGTATAATTCGAGCAAAAAGGTCGTTGCAATAGGCGAAATCGGGCTTGATTACCATTACGGCAAAGACGACAAGGAAGAGCAGAAAATCTGCTTTGACAAACAGATGTCGCTTGCAAAAAAGCTCGGCTGTCCCGTCATAATCCACGACAGAGAAGCTCACGAGGAGACGCTTGAAATACTGTCGGCATACCCCGAAGTCAAAGGCGTGCTTCATAGTTTTTCGGGCAGTTTTGAGATGGCAAAGCAGGTTCTCAAAATGGGATATTACATATCAATAAACGGCGTTATCACGTTTGAAAACGCTAAAAAAACTGTCGATATCGTAACGAATATAAGAAGCATTATGCCGGGCGCGGAAAGTAAGATTTTAATGGAAACCGACTGCCCGTACCTCACGCCCGTGCCCTTCAGGGGCAAAACAAACCGCTCCGACCTTATGGTTTACACCGCAGAAAAGGCGGCATCCTGCCTCGGAATAACGACGGAAGAATTCTGCGAACTTACTTATAATAACGCCTGCCGATTTTACGGAATTTCCGAACAAAAGGAGAAATTATGAAAACTGTTTTGATTACCGGCGCCTCCCACGGAATAGGAAAAGCATGCGCCGAAAAATTCGCTTCTCTCGGCTTTAACGTCGCCGTAAACTATAAAAGCAGTAAAGACGCGGCTTTTGAACTGTGCGAAAGCCTCTGCAAAAAGGGCTTTTCGGCAAAACCGTATTTTGCCGACGTTTCAAAGGAAGAGGACGTTAAAAATATGTTTGACGCCGTGTCGCGCGACTTTTCGGGCGTCGATGTCCTCATAAACAACGCGGGAATATCGCTTGTCAAGGTCATAAACGACGTTTCGGAAAAGGAATGGGACGAAATATTCTCAGTCAACGCAAAATCGGCGTTTTTATGCTCAAAAGCGGCACTCTCACATATGCTTGAAAACAAGTGGGGACGCATTATCAACGTCTCATCGATGTGGGGGATTTGCGGCGCTTCCTGCGAAGTACCCTACTCCGCAGCCAAAGCCGCCGTCGTCGGCTTTACGAAGGCGCTCGCAAAGGAGCTCGCGCCTTCGGGAATCACCGTAAACTGCGTTGCCCCCGGGATAACCGATACGAAGATGAATGCACATCTTACGGAGGCGGAAATCTCGGATTTCGTAAAAGAAATCCCCGTTCCGCGCTTAGCGGCGGCTGATGAAATCGCCCACTGCGCCGCGTTCTTCGCCGACGAAAAATCCTCGTACATAACCGGGCAGGTGCTTTCGTGCGACGGAGGATATACGATATAAATCATACAAAAATCATACATTGAACGTCTGATTTTTGCCTTAATAAGACAAATTTCACAATATTTATTAAGAATGTGAAAATTTTAATAATCACTATTGAAAAATGCTTTCATATGTATTAAAATAGGAATGATGAAAATTTTTAAAATATTTTTTGGAGGATAAAAAAATGTCAGTAAAAGTTGCTATTAACGGCTTCGGCCGTATAGGCCGTCTTGCTTTCCGCCAGATGTTCGGCGCAGACGGATACGAGGTTGTTGCGATTAACGACCTTACAAGCCCCAAAATGCTTGCACACCTTCTCAAGTACGACACCGCCCAGGGCAATTCCGCCGCTATGGGACACGTTGTTACTTCGACTGAACCGGTTCTCGCAGAAGACGGCAAAACGATTCTCGAAAACGGTTCAATCACTGTTGACGGCAAGAAAATCACAATTTACGCTATGCCCAACGCCGCAGATCTTCCGTGGGGACAGATCGGTGTTGACGTCGTTCTCGAATGCACGGGCTTCTACTGCTCGAAAGACAAGTCGATGGCTCACATCAATGCAGGCGCGAAGAAAGTCGTAATTTCCGCTCCCGCGGGCAACGACCTTCCCACCATCGTTTACAGCGTAAACGAAAAGACTCTTACAAAAGACGACAAAATCATCTCTGCGGCTTCCTGCACGACAAACTGCCTCGCTCCCATGGCTAAAACGCTCAATGATTACGCTCCCATTCTCAGCGGCATCATGACGACGGTTCACGCTTACACGGGCGACCAGATGGTTCTCGACGGTCCTCACAGAAAGGGCGACCTCAGACGCGCAAGAGCAGCGGCTCAGAACATAGTTCCCAACTCGACGGGTGCTGCAAAGGCAATAGGCCTCGTTATCCCCGAACTCAACGGCAAGCTCATCGGCTCCGCGCAGAGAGTTCCTACCTGCACAGGCTCCACAACGATTCTCGTTGCAGTTGTTAAAGGCAAGGACATCACTCCCGCCGGCATCAACGCAGCAATGAAGGCAGCCGCAAACGACTCCTTCGGATACAACGAAGATATGATAGTTTCGAGCGACGTTATCGGCATGAGATTCGGTACTCTCTTTGACGCAAATCAGACTATGGTAACAAAGATTGACGACGACACTTATCATGTACAGGTTGTTTCGTGTTATGACAACGAAAACTCCTACACAAGCCAGATGGTTCGCAC
>JAGDBE010000111.1 GCA_017959195.1 Clostridia bacterium
TATCGACGCCGTATGCGAGCGCCGCTGCCGTCGGTTCGTTGATGATTCTCTTGACGTCGAGTCCCGCGATTTTGCCCGCGTCCTTTGTCGCCTGGCGCTGTGCGTCGGAGAAGTATGCGGGAACCGTGATTACCGCTTCGGTTACTGTAGTTCCGAGGTAGCTTTCCGCATCCGCTTTCAGCTTCTGAAGTATCATTGCGGATATTTCCTGAGGCGTATACGTCTTATCGTCAATAGATATCTTTCTGTTTGTTCCCATATCTCTCTTGATAGAGATAATCGTTCTGTCGGGGTTGGTTATTGCCTGGCGTTTTGCAACCTGGCCCACCATTCTCTCGCCCGTCTTTGAAAAAGCAACGACGGAAGGCGTCGTTCTCGCTCCTTCGGGGTTTGCTATTACTGTCGGCTCTCCGCCTTCATAAACGGCAACGCATGAATTTGTCGTTCCCAAGTCAATTCCTATGATTTTTCCCATGATTAATTCCTCCATCTATTGTTTATTTTTTATTTTCAGTTCATTACTTTGACGACAGAGTGTCTTATCACTTTATCGCCGATTTTATATCCTTTGAGAAAAACGTCGGATACGGTGTTTTCCTCATAGTCTTCGCTTTCTTCGTGCATTACCGCGTTATGATATTCGGGATTGAACTTCTCTCCGAGCGACGGAATTTCGCTCACTCCGAGTTTTGCAAACGCGTCTTTTGCCTGATCAAGTATTTTATTCACGCCTTCGAGCACGCCCTTTACGTCGGTGCTTTCCTTATCGGTTGCGAGCGCTCTTTCAAGGTTATCGAGCACGGGAAGGAGTTTCTCCACCGCTTCGGCGACGCCGTCGGAATAGATCGATTCCTTTTCCTTCTGAACGCGCTTTCTGAAATTATCATATTCGGCAAGCATTCTTATATATGTGTCGTTTAATTCCTCTTTTTCCTTTGTCAGTTCATCGACCTGTTTTTCAAGAAGCTTCAACGCCTTCTTTTCTTTATCTTTATTATCCTTTTTTTCGGTTTTTTCCTTTTTTTCTACCGGGCTTTCCTTCTGCTCGGCTTTTTCGTTTATCTTTTCTTCTGCCACAGTTTATCGACCTCCGAAAATCATTCTTTATCGCTTTTTTCGTCTTTTTCCTTATAGTAGCCGCTTTCCGCAAGCGTTTTTTGTTCCTTTTCGCCTTCCGCCAGGCTCTGCAGCGTCTGCGAAAGCCGTTTCAGCGCGTTTGTCGCCTTTTTATAGTCCATTCGCTTTGGTCCCATTATTCCGAATATGGTATTTTTATTTCCTACCGGCAGTGAACAGAACACTATGCTTGTATCGGACAGTTTCGAGTTTTCCTCATCGCCTATATACACTTTAAGTCCGCTCTCGTCGTTTTCCATAGGCAGAAATTCCTTTATGGTGTCCCCGTTCTGCTCGAAAAGTCCCAGAAGGTCTTTTACCTTATCGACGTTTTTGAATTCAGGATATGAGAGCAGGTTTGTTATTCCGTCGACTTCGACGCTCTTCTTTTCGCTTCCGACAGATGCCTCATAGGCGATTCTGAGTATCGGATTCACGAGCATTTTCAGCTCTCCGAACTCCTCTTCTATGCTCATTATGTCGGAGAAAACGACGCTGTCAAGGGACCTTCCCGCGAGGTGCGCGTTGAGCGAGTTCTTTATGGTCTCGGCGTCGCGGTAACTGAGCTCGGTTCCCGTATTCAAGTGCTTTGTATTCACCGTGCCGTCGGGCATTACCATTACGAGCAGCATGCTTTCGGAATCGATTATCATGGTCTCAAATCTCGAAATCACCGCGTCGGAGAGGTTTTCAGACACCGTTATCGACGCGTAATTCGTCATTTTCGACATTATTTTTCTTGCCTTCTCGACGATTTTTTCCTTTTCTTCCGTCTTGAATCTTGTGAGCTCCGACAGCAAATCGAGCTGCTCCGAAGACGTCTTATATTCCTGCATGAGCTCCTCGACGTAAAGTCTGTACGCGTTTCCCGACGGCACTCTGCCCGCCGACGCGTGCGGCTTATCGAGATAACCCATGTTTTCGAGGTCGCTCATCTCGTTTCTGATGGTTGCGGGAGACAGCGAGATTTTCCCGTATTCCATAAGGTGCTTTGAGCCTACGGGTTCGCCTCTGTCAATGTATTCGTCTATGATTGACTTCAGTATTTTTAATTTTCTCTCACTGAGTTCCATTTTTTTCACCTCTTTTTAGCACTCGCCAAAGTCAAGTGCTAAACTTCTATATTATTTTACCACCAATATATGAAAATTGAAGAACAAATGTTATATATTTTGTTAACATTTGTTTAATATCGTGTCTGTTTGCTATTTTTTAAAGTTGCAAAAAGGATTAATTTGTAGTAATATATATTTAAGAAATAATCGCAGGGGTAAAGCAATGAAATACACTCACATCTTATGGGATTTCAACGGCACGATTCTCGACGACGTGCAGACGGGCATAAAGAGCATAAACACGCTTCTTGAAAGAAGAAATCTGCCCGTTATTCCCGACGAAAGCTACTACAAAGACGTATTTACGTTTCCGATAATAAATTATTACAAGCGTCTCGGCTTTGATTTTTCAAAAGAGCCGTTTGACATCATCGCGCACGAGTGGGTCAAGGAATACATGGAAAACGTGAAAGACGCGGGCGTAAACGACGGCGTAATACATCTGTTAAAGAGGGCGAAAGAACAAGGCGTAAAACAGTATATTCTTTCGGCAACGCAGCTTGAAA
>JAGDBE010000112.1 GCA_017959195.1 Clostridia bacterium
CAACCTCATCGTTGTCGGGCTGAATATAATAGTGTATTTCAGAAACAAATCGATTGAAGAAAAAGCGAAATAAAGAAAAATCCCTTGCGTAACGCAAGGGATTTTTTTCAGCCTATAAATTCGTTTGACTGAGGTTCGCCCTCAAGACCGAAGCTTACGGTAATAGCGTCGTTGACTCTTGTCATGACGTTGTCGTCGAGATGTCCCATTTTTTCTTTAAGCCGTGTTTTGTCGATAGTTCTTATTTGTTCCAGAAGGATGACGGAATCTTTTGCCAGTCCGTATTTGTCCGCATAAACGTCGATGTGCGTAGGCAGCTTGCTCTTTGAGGTGCGGCTGGTTATCGCGGAAACTATTACCGTCGGGCTGTATTTATTGCCGACGTCGTTCTGCACGATGAGGACCGGACGCATGCCGCCCTGCTCGGAACCTATAACGGGGCTGAGATCCGCATAGTAAATATCTCCTCTTCTGACGTTCATTCTGTTCACTCTCCGATTTTATGTTTCGTATTTTTTTGCTGCATCCTTATTTTTAACTGAAATCCGCGGCGTTATACGGAAAATATATTTTTTTGTACAACGCCTCAATGCAGTATATTCATAAAAAGGGGAGAGTGGCATTTTAATTTACAAAAAACGCAGGGTCAAAATACCCTGCGTTCCTTTTTATTTGTTCAAAAGCAGCTTTGAAAGCGTGATATCTATTCCGAATTCGTCTTTTATGCCTTCTATCTGCGAAAGAATTTTTGCTTTTTTGTATCTGTCGGCGGACGGCTTTTTCTTTGCGCGGATGAGCAGGTTTTTCGGAGAATGCTCCATGTCGATGAATTCCGTTATATCGCAGGAATAGCCGCTGTATTCGATGAGCTTTGCCCTGAGTGTATCGGTTATCATGGCGCAGAATCTCTCGTTTATTATGCCGTAGTCGGTGATGATGCCGAAATTCTTCGGCTTTATCATCTTCCGCGCCTCTTTCTGACAGCAGGGCGCGGCAAATATATAATCTGCGCCCCAGTCAATTGCGCGCGCAATGGCAATATCGGTTGCCGTATCGCATGCGTGAAGCGCGATTACCATATCGGGCTTTTCTTCTGCCGTGTAATCGTTTACGTCGCAGCAGACAAAGTTCATTCCGTCATATCCGTATTTCCTCGCAAGCGTGTTGCACTTGTCAATTACATCTTGCTTTAAGTCAAGTCCCGTAATTCTGACCTTTTTGCCGAGAATTTCGGAAAAATAGTGGTAAATTACGAAGGAAAGATACGATTTTCCGCACCCGAAATCAATTATGTTGAATGTTTCCTTCGGGTCTTTTGCGACTTCGTCGTTGATAAGCTCTGTAAAACGGCAGATCTGCTTGAATTTATCGTATTTCGAGTTGATTATCTTGCCGTCGCCTGTCATTATTCCGAGTTCTGCAAATACCGGCGGCAGATTTTCTACGTCGATTATGTGCTTTTTTACGCGGTTATGCGATATTTCTCCATCCGGCGAATCGTTTTTCCTTCTGTTATGGAGAAGCGTGCCTTTTTTTGTAATTTTTGCGCCGTAAACGTATTCGTCTGTGAAGAATTCCGCCTGTGAAAAGTCTTTCGGAAAGAGGGAATTTACCTTTTCTTCAAGCTTTTCTGCGGGAAAGTTCTCGTGAAACGCCTGCTTTTCGGTAAAGCGCTCAATCTGATAGGTGTTTTCGCTTATTTTCCGCACCGTCGCTTTTTTATAATTGCTGTCCTTTGCCGCCAGCGAAAATACCGCTTTTTTCACGTCGAGCGCGCAGATTTCGCCAATGTATTTTTCGGTTTCGTTCACTTTTTCATACTTCCTTGTAAAATTGTTTATGAAATTCCGTCTAGTTCGTCAAGCGCTGTCTTGAAGGCATTCGACGCGGTAAGCGTGCGTATAAAATCACGCTGGTTTCCCTTATGTCCGCCGAGAAAGAGTTTCTTTGCGCGTGCGCCTTTTCCTTTGACCGCAATTCCTATGCAGACGGTGCCGACGGGCTTTTCTTCGGTTCCGCCCGAAGGGCCCGCAACGCCCGTTACCGAAAGTGCAATATCAGATCCGGATTTTGACATCGCCCCGGACGCCATTTCGCATGCGGTCTGCACGCTTACGGCGCCGTAAGCTTTCAGAGTTGACTCGGATACGCCGAGCATTTTCGTTTTCGCTTCGTTGGAGTAGGTAACAAATCCGCAGCAGAAAACGCCGCTTGCGCCGGGAACGTCGGTGAGCCGTTTGGAGATAAGGCCTCCGGTACACGATTCCGCAAACGCTATTTTCTTGTTTTGAGAAAGAAGTTTATTGACAAGAACGTATTCTATCGACGGAACGTCGATTCCGTAAACGTAGTTTCCGAGAATATCGGATATTTTCTTTTCCGTTTCGGAAATGAGTTTTTTCGCTTCGCTTTCGGTCTTACCGCTTGCGGTAACGCGCAGCCGCACTTCGCCCGCGTTTACGTAAGGTGCAACAGTCGGGTTGACAGACGACTTCATAAGGTCTGAAAGCAGGCTTTCAACCGTCGATTCCCCGATTCCGAAAATATGTACGTTTGACGAAACGAGAATGTGGTCGGAAAAACTTTTAAGATAGGGGATAACCGAGTTTTCAAGCATGGGTTCCATTTCGCGCGGCGGACCCGGCAGCATGATTACGGTTTTTCCGCCGCTTTGAAGCGCAATTCCGTCGGCCGTGCCGTGAATATTTTCGAAAATCACCGCGCCTTTCGGAATAAGCGCCTGTTTTCTGTTGTTTTCGGTCATTTTAAGTCCGCGCTTATCAAAAAAAGATGTAATGCGCGCAAGGACTTCTTTATCCTCGTACATCTCAAGTCCGAGTTTTGAAGCGATTATTTCCTTGGTTATATCGTCGTAGGTGGGACCGAGTCCACCGGTGGTTACGACTATATCGCTTCTGTCAAAAGCGATGTCGAGGCATTTTTTTATTCTTTCGGGGTTGTCTCCGCAAACGGTGTGATGATAAACGTTGATACCGGTTTCGGAAAGCCGTCTTGAAATATATGCGGCGTTGGTGTTTACTATGTCCCCGATAAGCACTTCCGTGCCTATGCAGAAAATTTCTGCGGTTTTGCTCATAAAGGTTTTCCTTTCAAAAAAGAATTGTCGGTTCAGACTTATAAACTTTGAAAATCAGTTTCCGGGATTAAGATTTATTTTTTCCATCGTCGCAAACGCCCTTTCGGTAAGTCCTTTAACGTCGAGCTTCTGCTCTTCAAAGAGAACTTTCTCAAGTATAGGAGATGTTGCGGGGTGCTTGGGCGTGAATACCGTGCAGCAGTCCTCATACGGCTGAATGGAAATGTCAAAAGTTCCGATTTTACGCGCTATATTTACGATTTCTTCCTTATCCATCGCGATAAAGGGACGGAAGACGGGAATATCGGAAACGGCGTTATTTGTAACGGCAAGCGCCGACATGGTCTGGCTTGCGACCTGACCGAGGCTTTCGCCGGTTATAATCGCTTTTGCGCCGGAATTCTTTGCCGCCATTTCGGCAAGGCGCATCATAAATCTGCGGAGAATGACCGTAAAATAGTCTTCCTTGCAGACTTTTTTAATGCTCTCCTGAATTTCGGTGAGCGATATTATGTTAAGAGAAATATTGCCGCAGTAATCGCACATTTTTTCGGCAAGTTCAATAACCTTCATTCTCGCGCGCTCGCTCGTGTAGGGGAAGCTGTCGAAATGGAGGGCTTCTATCATCACGCCGCGCTTTGCGCAGACGTAGCCGGCGGCAGGGCTGTCTATACCGCCCGAAAGCAGTAAAACTGCTTTGCCCGCGCTTCCGGCGGGCATGCCGCCGGCGCCGTGTATCTTCGACGCGTGTATGTAAACCGCGTAGTCTCTCACTTCAACGTAAACCGTCATGTCGGGATTTGATACGTCAACCTTCATATCGTGGTTTGCGCTTAATATTTTTGCTCCGCAAAGTGCGGAAAGTTCGGGGGAAGTGAGGGGAAAGGTCTTGTCGGAGCGCTTTCCCACGACTTTGAACGTCTTTTCGTCTTTTCTTACGCTTCTTACGTAGTTTCCGATAAAAGCAAGGATTTTGTCGAGGTCTTTTTCGATTTCGGCTGCAACGCATAATGAAGCGACTCCGAATACTTTTGCGCATTCCTTTGCGGCGTCGTCTATCGCATCTTTCGAATCGCTGTCAAGGGGACTTACGTACATCGTTGACTGGGACGACAAAACGCTGTAATTTCCGCATTTTTTAAGGCGTCTTTTGACGTCATCGATAAGCATTTTTTCAAAATTTTTTCTGTTAAGTCCTTTGAGCACGACTTCACCGAGCTTCAAGAGTATTACCTTGTTTGTCTGTTCCATAAAATAACCTTTCTATATATCGTAATCGTTGTTTTCAAATCGTTCTTTTCTCAAAAGCGCGTTTTCGATTTTTTCGTTCAGATAATTAACGAAAATCCCGTCGGGCTCGAATTTTAAAGAAGCCTGCTTTGAATTGAAATTGAAATAGTATAAATAATAGTCTTTCGGAAAGATATTTTTGCAGAAATTCGTGGAAATTCTCACTTTCGGAAGCTCGTTTTTGTGCGCTTCACAGTATTCCGAAGAAACGACTTTCATGGTCGATTCCTCATAAGCAAGCGAGCAGACGCATATACTTTTCTTGCCGGATATTCTGTATATTTTCAGGTCGTTTTCGCACGCTTCGTAAACGTAGTTTGCGTATATATATTTGAGATAAATCTGTAAAGCAAATACCGCGAAAAACAATGCGATAATCTGAAAAATCATCGTATATACCGCAAAAACAGACGAAAAATACAGTAAAAAAATGCAGGCAAAAGCAAATATCAGCGAAAGGAAAACCGCGGTCTTGTCTTTTGACGTGGGCTTGTATGTCATATTTTCTCCTTTCAGTCGTCTTTTACGCGCTTTATTTCGAAAACCGGCTTTTTGCCTTTGCGTAAAAATATAATTCCGTATGCGCCGGGAAGTCCGTCTCTCGGGCGCTCGAGACTTCCGGGATTGAAAAGCATAACGCCGTTTTGTTCATCGATTAGCGGGACGTGCGTGTGTCCGAAAAGCGCAACCGACGCTTTTTTTGATTTTGCGGCAAATGTAAGAGCCGAAAGCGAACCGCTTACCGAATACTGATGGCCGTGCGTGAAAAATAAGGTAACGCCTTCGAGCGTAATTGAAGATGAAAGCGGATAATCCTCCGAAAAAACGCGGTCGCAGTTGCCCGAAACGCCGAGAAATGCAATTTCGGGGAAACCGTTCCTGATTTCCGCAAGGTCGGTAAAGCAGTCGCCGAGATGTATCACAAGCTCGGTGTCAAATTTGTTTGCAAGGATTACGGAACGCATTTTTTCGGTGCGCCCGTGGGTGTCTGAAAAAACGAGAATTTTCATAATTCTGGACCTTCATCTGAAAAAGTGTCAAAAACGTATGATTAAACATACAATGTAAAGAAAAACAATAAAAAGGGGATGAAATTATGATAGATACAAGCGAGATAAAAAAACTGCTCTCTCTTTCGGACAACGAACTGCGGAAGACGGTATCCGACGCCGCTATCGCGGCGGGCGCCGACAAATACGTTACGGCAAATCTGCTGTCCGACGTAAAAAGACTCCGCATCATGCTTGAATCTCTTACAACCGAGCAGATGAACGCGATTTTGGAAAACGTAAGCTCACAGACCGCCGAAGAAATCAAAAGGCGTATAAACGAAATCAGACCGTAGCGAAAGGGTGAAAATATTGTCCGACGTATCAAGCGAAAGAATAAAGGAACTGCTGAGCAACCCGGAAAACCTGAATCTCATCGCAAGCATTGCGGGCGGTCTTTCGGGAAAAAAGAACGAAAATGCGCCCGATGAAAGCAAAGCCGTTTTTCAGGCGGCGGAAGAAGAGCTTCCGCCTGCAAAAACTACTTCCGCAATTACCGATAAAAGAATCGCGCTGCTCAACGCAATAAAGCCTTACGTAAGCGAGCGCAAAAGGGAACGCGTAGAAGGGCTTGTAAAGGCGATAAGCATTGCGGGGCTCATAAGCAATTACCGGGATTATTTTTGATTTTTGGAGTGGTCATATATGTATTCGAGAAACTATAATGCAAACGCGTCCGACGGCACGGTAAGGGCTTTTGAAAACGCCTTTGCAAAGGAAGAATTCTTAAAAAAATGCGCGACTGGCAGGATAAGCGGCGAAGATAGCGGAAATCTGCCCGAAAACA
>JAGDBE010000113.1 GCA_017959195.1 Clostridia bacterium
GATAAACAGAACAGTATTTATGGCGTGCAACCTTGTGTCAAGAACTTATTTTGTAAGGCTTCTCGGCAACAGGTATCTCGGAATAGACGGCATGCTCGGCAACGTGTTTTCCGTGCTTTCGCTTTTTGAACTCGGATTCGGGGAAGCTGCGTCGCAGACGCTGTATAAACCGCTTTCCGAGCACAACGAACCCGAAATAAAAGCGGTAATTTCCTATTTTTCGAACACTTATAAGTATATTGCGGCGGTAACATTTGCGCTTTCCATGGCGTTTATGCCGTTTTTGGCGCGCGTTTTTCCCGATATAAGCAACATTGAAAACTACAAGGCTATATATCTTCTGTTTGTGTTCCACCAGACGCAGAATTTCTTTTTTGCGCCCAAAAGGGCGCTCGTGATATGCGACCAGCGGATGTACGCCGTTATGACGGAACGCAGTATCAGCGCCGTATTTATGACGTTTTTTCAGATAATCGCGCTGAAAATGACGGGAAACTACCTATTTTACGTTTTTATAAGGATGTTTTTCCATACCGCCGACGGGCTTATTATACAAAAATACGCAAATATACGCTATCCGTATATAAAAAGCCTCAAAACCGAAATACCCGAAAAAATCAAGACCGTGATAAAGAAAAAAACGGCGTCTCTCGCCGTTCACAGAATAGGCGGAGTGATAAACGCGTCAACAGACAGCATTCTCATCTCCGCGCGCATGGGGCTTGAAAATATGGGCGTATTTTCAAACTACTCACTCATTATTAACACGCTCGGAAGCTTTGTGGCGCTCGCCGTCGGCAGCGCTTCGGCAAGCGTGGGCAATCTCGGCGCAAGCGAAAGTATGGAAAAAAACGAAAAGGTGCTTAACAAGCTCTGCTTTTTCAATTTTCTGCTGCTTACAAACTGCTCGTCGCTGCTGATATGCCTCATAAACCCCGTAATTTCGCTTTGGATAGGGAATAATATGACGTTCGGAATGAACGAGACGGCAGTTATAATTGCATGCTTTTTCGTGTCGTATATACGGGACCCGGTGCAGATTTTCATATCGAATTTAGGCGTTTTTTCGAGCACGAAATACGTGTATCTCGTAAGGGGGATACTCAATCTTGCGCTATCTCTTATTTTTATTAATTATTACGGCGTTGTCGGCGTATTTGCGGGCACGCTTGCGTCAACGCTTCTTACGGTGCTGCCGCTTGAGCCGGTAATGCTCTTCCGGTACGGTCTTAAAAGAAAGCCGGGCGGATTTCTGATGAAATATTTTTCATACGTGCTTTCCGGTCCCGTAATTTCCGCGCTTTCGTATGCGCTCACGTACAATATGGCGGATAATACCGCATACAAGGTTGCAATTAAAGGAATTACCTCGCTCGCCGTAACCAACGCCGCCATATTTTTACTGTATCACAAAAACGAGGAATTCCGCTTTGCGCTCGATATTTTAAGGAAAAAGAAACCGCTCCGTTAAAACGGAGCGGTTTGAATTTTTGTATTATTAACCGAGTTCTGCGAAATACTTGATTGTGCGAACCATCTGGCTTGTGTAGGAGTTTTCGTTGTCATACCACGAAACAACCTGTACCTGATAGGTGTCGTCGTCAATCTTTGTTACCATAGTCTGAGTTGCGTCAAAGAGAGAACCGAATCTCATGCCGATAACGTCGCTCGAAACTATCATATCTTCGTTGTATCCGAAGGATTCGTTTGCGGCTGCCTTCATTGCTGCGTTGATGCCGGCGGGAGTGATGTCCTTGCCTTTAACAACTGCAACGAGAATCGTTGTGGAGCCGGTGCAGGTCGGAACTCTCTGCGCGGAGCCTATGAGCTTGCCGTTGAGTTCGGGGATAACGAGGCCGATAGCCTTCGCAGCACCCGTGCTGTTCGGAACGATGTTCATAGCGCCCGCTCTCGAACGACGGAGATCACCCTTTCTCTGCGGACCGTCAAGTATCATCTGGTCGCCGGTGTAAGCGTGAACGGTGGTCATGATACCGGAAAGTATCGGAGCGTAATCGTTGAGCGCTTTCGCCATAGGAGCAAGACAGTTGGTCGTGCAGGACGCCGCGGAGATGATATGATCGTCTTTAGTAAGCGTTTTGTGGTTTACGTTGTAAACGATAGTGGGAAGGTCGTTGCCCGCGGGAGCGGAAATAACGACGTTCTTCGCGCCGGCGTCTATATGCGCCTGCGCCTTTGCCTTGGAAGTATAGAAACCCGTACATTCCAAAACGACGTCTACGCCGAGTTCTCCCCAGGGAAGATCCTGCGCCTTGGGGCATGCGTAGATGGTTATCTTCTTGCCGTCTACTATAATAGCGCCGGGAACGGTAACGGTCTTGCCGTCTTCCGCATATTCGTCGTCTATGAAATCGACTTTATGATCTCTCGCATAGTTACCCTGCATGGTATCGTATTTGAGAAGATGAGCGAGCATCTTGGGGCTCGTA
>JAGDBE010000114.1 GCA_017959195.1 Clostridia bacterium
GTTTTCGGGAATAAGCGTTATTTTTCAGGTGTGTTACGTATGCTCTTTTTACGGACTTTCGGCAAAAAAATTCGTTTATTCGAGAATAATAAATATTATTCTTATGCCCGTTATTACTTTTTTACTTCTTTTGGTCCTTCCTCGAAATTTTATTCAGGCATAATATTGCTTTTTACATGAAATATGGTATAATATATATAATTGATATATTAAGGAGAGGATATCCGTGAAAAAGTTCAATCTTCCGGACGATACAGAAGCTTGCTGTGAATATTGCGAATACTCTACTCATATCGAAGCGCTGGGACAGACACTCTGCAAGTACAGGAACTCTTTGCGCAAGGTAAAAGACGACGACGTATGCAAGCATTTTTCGTTCAACATCTTTTCATACAAGCCGAAAGCCGCAAAAGCGCCGAAATCCTTTGATTTCACAAAAATCTGACCTTTTTGCCTTACATAAAAAAGGGAGTTGAATTTATGAGCGCCACAAGCCAAAAAGAGTCTTTTCTGCGGCAGTTTTTCAGACTGTTTTTCAAAAATCATCTGATGCAGTCGGCAGCTGAAATGGCATTTTTCTTCATATTTGCCTTTTTTCCGCTGCTCATGATTCTGCACGCTTCTTTTTCGATTGCCCTCGTCGACGTTCAGCTTGATTTGCCTTTTTTGCAAAACCTGCTTCCTAATGAAATCGTAAACCTGCTTAATTCGTATATAAACCAGATAAACGGCAACAGCGGCGACGTGTCGTTCCTCTTGCTCGGTGTGTTTCTTACGCTTTACACCTTAACCAATCTTATGAGGTCGACGAAAAAAACCATAAGGAACATCTACCATTCCCACGGCTACGGCTTTGCGCTTGCGGAGTGGATAGTGTCATTGATTTTTGCGCTGCTCTTTTTACTCGCATTCATTATTTTGCTCATACTCCTTATTATGAGCGGACAAATTCTCTCTTTTCTTGAAACAAATTTTCCGTGGCTTAATATAATTATACTGAAATCGCTTTTCAGATATATCTTTACGGGAATTGTCATATACACGATAATTACGCTGTTCTATCTGTGGATTCCCAACATCCCGGTACGGCTTCAGGATATATTCCCCGGCACGTTATTCACGTCGGTATTCTGGGTCTTGATATCTTTCATCTTCGCGTTCTATATGAACAATTTCGCGCATTATTCCTTAATCTACGGCTCAATCGGCGCATTTATCATGCTTCTGTTATGGATATACATTTCGTGTATAATCATTCTTTCGGGAGCGCTTATTAACTATACAATCTATTCGAGAAAGAAAAAGGATGATACAAATGTCTCAAACGTCGGTAAAAACTGATTTGAAAAAGGCGCTCGATGAACTTTTTGAGGGCGCGGAAACTGCCGGAAAAATTTTGGTTGTCGGCTGTTCAACAAGCGAAATTCTCGGCAAAAAAATAGGAACGTCGGGCGATATTTCACCCGCCGAAGAAATCTTTTCGGTTCTTTATGAAGAGACGTCAAAAAGAAAAATGTTCCTCGCCTGCCAGTGCTGCGAGCATCTTAACCGCGCACTCGTCGTTGAGAGGGCGTGTCTTGAAAAGTTCGGACTTACCGAGGTTATGGCAGTACCGCACGAGCATGCGGGCGGCAGTTTCGCAACCGCGGCTTACAGAAATTTCAAAAAGCCGTGTCTTGCAGAGGAAATACTTGCCGATTTCGGAATAGATATCGGATCCACGCTTGTGGGAATGCACTTAAAGAGAGTTGCCGTTCCCGTAAGGGTATCGGTTAAAAAAATCGGAAAAGCAAATATAGTTCTTGCTAAAACAAGACCGAAATATATAGGCGGACCGAGAGCAAAATACAATTAATTCACAGGAGAGCACTATGTCAGAAAAACTTAAAGCCGGCATTATCGGCGCTACCGGAATGGTAGGACAAAGATTCATCACCTTGCTTGCAAACCACCCCATGTTTGAAATTTCCGTACTTGCCGCAAGCAGCAGGTCCGCAGGAAAAACGTATTCCGAAGCCGTTTCAGGTAAATGGAAAATGAATACCGATATTCCGGAAAACGTACGAGATATGATCGTTTACGACGCGTCGCACGTAGAAGAGGTATCTTCCATGTGTGATTTCACTTTTTGCGCCGTGGATATGAAAAAAGATGAGATAAAGGCGCTTGAAGAAGCTTACGCGAAAGCCGAAACACCCGTCGTTTCAAACAACTCAGCAAACAGAACGACTCCGGACGTACCGATGGTCATTCCCGAAATAAATCCCGGACATATTGAAATAATAAACGCTCAGAAAGCGCGTCTCGGCACAAAGAGGGGCTTTATCGCCGTAAAACCGAACTGCTCCATTCAGAGCTACTGCCCGCTTCTCACGCCTTTGAGAAAATTCGGCATAAAAGAAGTCGTTGTCTGCACGTATCAGGCAATTTCGGGAGCCGGCAAGACCTTCAAAGAGTGGCCGGAAATGATTGACAACGTAATCCCTTTCATCGGCGGCGAAGAAGAAAAGAGCGAAAACGAGCCGCTTAAAATCTGGGGCGAAATAAAAGACGGAAAAATAGTAA
>JAGDBE010000115.1 GCA_017959195.1 Clostridia bacterium
ACCGCAAAAAAGATGGCTCCCGCCATTGTATTCATAGATGAAATCGACGCCGTCGGCAGACACAGAGGCGCAGGCCTCGGCGGCGGACACGACGAGCGCGAACAGACGCTTAATCAGCTGCTCGTTGAGATGGACGGCTTTGCCGAAAACGACGGCATTATCGTAATTGCCGCGACAAACCGCCCCGACATACTCGACCCGGCGCTGCTGCGTCCCGGAAGATTTGACAGACAGATAACCGTAAATTACCCCGACATCAAGGGCAGAGAAGAAATATTGAAGGTTCACGCGCGCAACAAACCGCTTGAAAAAGACGTCGACCTTTCGGTTATAGCAAAGACGACGGCGGGCTTTACCGGCGCCGACCTTGCAAACCTCTTGAACGAAGCGGCGCTTCTTGCCGCAAGGAAATCAAAACGCCTTATCGGTATGAAGGATATAGAGGAAGCAATGATCAAGGTCATCGTCGGTCCTCATAAGAAGTCGAAGGTCATTTCAGATAAGAGTAAGAAACTCACCGCGTATCACGAAGCGGGACACGCCGTTGCGTCGTATTTCTTAAAGAGCCACGACGAAGTGCACCAGATTTCGATAATCCCGTCGGGACGCGCAGGCGGTTATACACTCTATCTCCCTAAGGAAGACAGAGATTATATGTCGAAGCAGGAAATGGAAGAAAGCATCGTCTCCCTGCTCGGCGGACGCGTTGCCGAAAAGCTTACGCTTGACGATATATCGACGGGCGCGTCGAACGATATCCAGCGCGCAACCGATATTGCAAGAAGCATGGTAACAAAATACGGTATGAGCGATAACTTAGGCCCGATAGTTTACGGCGAAAACCAGGACGAAGTGTTCCTCGGCATGAGTATTACCCATACGAGAAACTATTCCGAAAAGGTTGCGTCGGAAATCGACGCCGAAGTGCGCCGCATAATCGACGAAGCGTATAAGCGCACCGAAACGATACTCAAAGAGAATATGAATAAGCTCACGTTCATCGCCGAATACCTCATCACCCACGAATTGATGGACGAAGACCAGTTCAGACTCGTCATGACGTCGGAACCCACGGTTGAAGAGCTTGAAAATATCGCAAAACAGAAGATGCAGAACAGCTCCGACGAAAACGACGCCGCAAAGAAGCTCGCTGACCTTCCCGTAAAGCCCGAAAGCGAAGACGTTCCCGCCATAGATAATCCCGATATGCCGGACGCAAACGCTTCACGCTATAATATAAGGCGCAAAGTTCAAAGCGAGCCGCAGAGCCAAGACGGCGAAAAGGAAAATACCGAAAAAACGGAAAACGATGAAAAAGAACAGTGAAAACCGCACGACAATAAATAGAAAAACCACACCGCCGCCGAAAATCGCGGCGGTGCATGATATTTCATGCGTCGGAAGATGCTCGCTTACGGCGGTCGTGCCCGTTCTTTCGAATATGGGAATGCAGGTCGTACCGCTTCCCACCGCACTGCTGTCAACGCAGACGGACGGCTATGAAAACTTTTCATTTCTCGACCTGTCCGATGAGGCGGAAAAGATTATTTCCCACTGGAAAAAAATCGGTATGTCATTTGACGCGGTCTATACAGGCTTTTTGGGAAACGAAAAGCAAATCGAAACCGTGCTTGACTTTTTTGAATACTGTAATGAAAAGAACGAAAACTGTAAGTTTTTCGTAGACCCCGTAATGGGCGATAACGGAAAGAAATATAAGACCTACACCAAAAAGATGTGTAAAAGCATGAGGAAACTCGTAAAGCGTGCCGACGTAATTACGCCGAACGTAACGGAAGCATGCATTCTTTCAGATATTCCGTATAAAGAGGATTTACAGGAAGACGAAATAAAAAAGATGCTCTCCCCCCTCGGCGCACTCGGCCCGGAAATCACCATAATCACGGGCGTGCAGAACAAAAAGGGCATCGGGGCCGTGTATCTCGAAAACGGCAAATACGGCTCGTATTTTTCCAAAAAGGCGAAAAGAGAATATCCCGGCTCGGGAGACGTTTTCGCGTCAATTGTACTTGCAGAAATAATGAATAAAAAGCCGCTTGACTATTCCGTCAAAAAGGCGTGCGACTTTGTGTATCTTTCGTCGGTGTTCACCGAAAAAGCAAAAACCCCCTTGCGTGAGGGACTCGCGTTTGAAGGTCTTCTTCAGACGCTGTGCGAAAAATAAAATGCGCCGCAGCTTTCGCTGCGGCTTTTTTTGTAAAAAAATACGGGGCTTTCCGCCCCGTATTTCATTTTATTTTTTCAATTATTCTTTCTTTTTGCCGCCGAGCATGAGGTTTGTGATGATACCGAGGATGAGCGCGCATGCAACTTCCGTAATTGTTACGGCACCGATGCCGAGCGTCATACCGCCGATACCTGCGATGAGGATTATTGAAACTACGAACAGATTGTTGTTTTCGCCAAGGTCAACCTTCTGGAGCATCTTGAGACCGGAAACCGCGATGAAGCCGTAAAGCGTTATGCATACGCCGCCCATTACGCAGCTCGGAATCGTTGCAAGGAAGGTTACGAACGGACCGAAGAAGGAAGCGAGAATTGCGATAACAGCCGTGCAGAGTATCGTCGAAACGGAAGCGTTTCCTGTGATGGCAACGCAGCCAACCGATTCACCGTAAGTGGTGTTCGGGCATCCGCCGAAGAACGCGCCCGCCATGCTGCCGACGCCGTCGCCGAGGAGCGTGCGGTGCAGACCGGGATCTTCGAGAAGTTCGTGGTCAATTATGGAAGAAAGGTTCTTGTGGTCTGCGATGTGTTCCGCAAACACAACGAATGCAACCGGAACGTATGCAACCGCAAGAGTTGCTATGTATTTCGCGTCAATTGCCTTGAGTCCCTGGAACGCCTTTAAGAACGTAAAGTCGGGAACCCACTGCATGCTCTGGAATACCGACCAGTCAACGATTTTGAGAGCTTCGTTGCCGGTTGCGTTTCCGATAAGAGTGACTATCGTCGCTACAACGTATCCTGCGAGAATACCTATAACAAACGGGATGAGTTTCATCATTTTTTTGCCGTATACCGAGCAAAGCATTACAACCGCGAGAGTAACGAGCGCGCAGATAAATCCAACCCAGCCGTGCGTATTCATTACGTACGTGCCGCCGTTGTTTTCAGCAAACGTAAGCGCGTCGCCGACAGCGTTTCCTGCGAGCGACAGACCGATGATTGCAACCGTCGGACCGATAACTACGGGAGGCATAAGCTTGTTTATCCATTTAACGCCTCCGAATTTAACTACGAGCGCTATGATAACGTAAACGAGACCTGCGAAAATTGCGCCGATAATAAGTCCCGCATAACCTGCTTCAACGCTTACCGCGCCTGCGAAGGCTGCGAACATTGAGCCGAGGAATGCGAAAGACGAGCCGAGGAAAACGGGGCTTCTGAATTTAGTGAACAACAAATAAACTATTGTGCCGACGCCTGCGCCGAAGAGCGCTGCCGACTGGCTCATACCGTTGCCTACTATCATCGGCACGGCGATGGTTGCCGCGAGAATTGCGAGCAGCTGCTGGAATGCGAATATTATCAGCTGACCGAACTTTGGTTTGTCTTTTACTCCGTATACGAGTTTCATGATTTTTCTCCTCCAAATAATATTTTTATTTAACGGCTCCTGCCGTAAAATACTGTTTTACGCCTGCGGGTGAAGTATTACCACTTCCATTTTCCCGTCGACGCTCGGCATCCTCACGCTCACTATCTCGCTGTGGGACGTCGGCATGTTCTTTCCGATGTAATCTCCGCGAATGGGAATCTCCCTGTGTCCGCGGTCAACGAGCACGCAGAGCTTTATTTTCGCAGGTCTGCCCGCTGAAATAATCGCGTCAATCGCTGCGCGCGCGGTGCGTCCCGTGTAGATAACGTCGTCAACCAGAACAATAGTCTTTCCGGTAACGTCAAACGGAAACTCCGGCGGCACAACGGTGGGCTGCTCGCTTTTCTGAACGAGGTCGTCGCGGTAAAGCGTTATGTCAAGCTCCCCGAGCACGACTTTTACGTCCGAGAATTTTTCAATATTGGAAGCGAGAATCTGCGCAATCGGCAGTCCCCTCGTCTTAATTCCAACGAGATACAAAGTCTTTTCGTCGGGGTTGTTTTCAATAATTTCATGAGCAAGCCGCAGCAGCGTTCTGTTGACGCTGTTTTCGTCCAAAATAAGCTTTTCGTTTGCTTCATTCATAATCAAAACCCCCGTTTTTCCGTGAAAAAAAGCCCTGTCAACCGACAGGGCATAACCTTTTCCAAGCTATTTGACCTTGTCGGTATCTCGTACCGAATTAAAGGATTTTTGTTCTGTAATTATTATAACACCACATTTTTTATTTGTAAAGTACATTTTCAAAAATAATTGTTTTTTGTCAATTTTGCACATATTATGTTGACGCCGTCGTTGACAAACAACGCGGGAAAGTATATAATTTATATGTAGAAAATATTGAAAACACGGAGAAAAACATGCTTAAAGACGACGATTATAAAGAACCGAGATGCGCGTTCGATTTTGATTTTTATAAAGACAAAAAAGAGCGCCCGGAATTAAAGGGACGCATAAAAGTAAGCGAAATGCTCTCCCGGGTCGACAGACTGTACGCGAGAGAGGACTTCGAGAGGGTCGAAAAGGCGCTCGACGAATATATAAACGAAGCAAGGGCGCTCGGCGACTGCGAGGGCGAACTTTCCGCCGTAAACGAGCTCGTCGGCTGCCTTAGAATGTCGGGAAAGGCGGAAAAAGGCGAAAAAACCGTCGAAAGATGCTTTGAACTTCTCGCCCTTACGGGTCAGGACGACACGACGAGCGGAGGCACGGTGCTTCTCAACGCCGCAACGGCGCTCTGCGCCTTCGGAAAGCCGGAAAAGGCTCTTGAAACGTATAAAGAGGCGTGCCGCATATATTCAAGACACCTGCCGCCAAGCGACGAACGCTTTGCGGGACTTTATAACAATATGGCTTCCGCTTACGAAAGCACGGGCGACTTTACCGAAGCGGAAAAGTACTATAAAGCCGCAATAAAAGTCCTCGATTCTTATAATACTGCGAACTGCGTTCTCGACAAGGCGGTAACCTACCTAAACCTTGCAATGCTTTATAATGCTGAAGGGTTCGACGACGGCAGAATGGAAAAAAGCGCGGAAGAAGCTATGAAAATTCTCGATTCCGATATCGAACGCGAATTTTATTACGCGCACACCGCAAGAAAATGCGCAGGCGGATTTTCGTATCTCGGATATTTCCTCTTTGCGTCGGAACTCAACGAAAGGGCGGATAAATACTATAATGAAAGGTCTTGAACTTTCGAGAAAATATTTCGAACAATACGGACTTGACATGCTTCAAAGCAAGTTTCCCGAATATAAGGACAGAATAGCCGCGGGACTTGTCGGCCGGGGCTCCGAAAGATACGGATTTGACGACGAAATATCTCGCGACCATGACTTCTGCGCGGGATTCTGCCTGTGGCTCGAAGATGACGACTGCGATAAAATCGGCTTTGAACTCATGAAGGAGTATAATAAGCTTGCAGATTCATTCCTCGGATTTCCGACAAGGGAAAAACAGAAGAGCGGAGAGACGAGATACGGCGTAATGAAGATAAGCGAATTCTTTTCGTCGCTCGTCGGGGAAAATTACGAAAACCTCACCGACGACGACTATTTGTATATGCCGTCAAACTACCTTGCCGACGCGACAAACGGCGAAATTTTCTACGATATAAGCGGAAAATTCACCAAAATCTACGAAAAACTGAAAAACGGCATGCCGGAAGACGTCAGAATAAAGAAAATCGCGGCAAACGCCGCGGGAATGGCGCAGTCCGGGCAGTATAACTACAAAAGATGCATAGAACACAAGCAGTACGGCGCCGCCGTGCTCGCTCTGTGCGATTTCGTAAAATATACCGCCCATACGGTGTTCCTTTTCAATAAAAAGCACGCGCCGTATTATAAATGGCTGCTTTTCGCGATGTCGAAGCTTGAAAACCTCGGAAACCTCTCGTCGAGCCTTGAATTTCTGCTCACCTTTGATAATAATGAAAATACGTATTCCTTAAAAGCCGATATTATAGAGGATATTTGCAGATCTGTGGCGGAATATATGAAAAAAGAGAACCTTTCCGACTCGGACAGCGACTACCTCGAAGACCACGCCGTTTCGGCGACAAGACGGATAAAAGACGTCAATTTAAGAAACCTCCACTTGATGTCCGGCTCGTCGGTATAAAAATCCCGCCGTAAATCCTGTGTTTTTTTCATAAAATAAACCCCCGACACGTTTGTGTCGGGGGTATTTTGTTTGTTTTTTACGGATTAATGAGCAGTTCTGTGTGAACGCTGTCGGGATGGGCGTTTGAAATGGTCCACCACATTATCTTTACGCTCGACGCGTTGCTTTTAACCGCTCTTTGTGCAAAGAACGTCTTCGTTACGAACGATACGCCGATAAATCTTCCGTTTTCGTCGTACGACGCGACAAGTATGGGTTGCGCGGCGCTTATGTATCCGTCGCTGCCGACTGCTATGAATTCGCCCGTGTCGGTCATAAGGCTGTATGAGATCTGTCGTCCGTCGGATGCACTCAGCGTTCCGTTATACGTCTTTACCGTGTACTTCTCGTCGCTGTACTGTACGCCGTCGAAAATTGCGCTTGCGCTATAAACGATAGCATTGTTGCCGTTTACCAC
>JAGDBE010000116.1 GCA_017959195.1 Clostridia bacterium
GGAAGCGCCGATCTCGTATATGTCGTTATACATGGCTTCCGGCACGAGCATTTTTTTCAGTCGCAAAGCTCCGGTTCTCCGTTCGGTTATATATATTATTATTCATATTATAATATATATTTTTTGTACCGAAAAGTCAAGCGGACGGCGGCAAATTTCACAAAAAATACATATTGACAACGCCTTTGAATAAGGATATAATAAAATGAATTCATATTGACGGAGTTTTTGATGGAGACTATCAAGAAAAAGCGGAGTCTGATAATAAGCATCCTGTTTCTGATTCTGCTTTTTGTACTGACATATTTTATAATTTTCAAAAAAATAGAGCTCGGCAAGGTTTACGAGATCATCGCGTCCGCCGACTGGAACTATGTGTTCCTCGCGTTTTCAATGATCTTTGTGTATTTTCTGCTTTACGGCTTTTTCTGCCGCGACACTCTGCGGTTCAAAGGCTGCGACACCTCGCTCATCAAGGGAATAGTCTATTCGTGTACCGATTTCTATTTTTCCGCCATCACGCCTTCGGCGACCGGCGGACAGCCCATGGTCATTTATTATATGACAAAAGATAAAGTCCCCGCGTCCGCGGCGACTCTTTCGACCATGCTGCTTACGGGCATTTTCAAGGTCGCGCTGTTTTTCCTCAATTTCGTTTCGCTCATCTTTTTCCATAAAGTATGGTACGAAGCGGGCGCACTGTTTATGGTGCTTTGGTTTTTCGGGCTTTTGGCGTGTTCGGGCGTGCTCGCGCTGGCGCTCATAACGGCGTTCAATCAGCGTCTTACGCTGGGGCTCGGGAACAAGGTCATAAATCTGGGCGCCAGACTGCATATAATAAAGAACCCCGAAAAAGCGCGTGAATCGTATTATAAATTCACTTCCGAATACAAGCAGGCGGCAGACGACGTAAAAGGGAACAAGCTGTTTTTGCTAAAGCTTTTCGTCATAATCCTTTTGCAGCGCGTCGCGTATTTTTCGGTGGCGTTCTTTGTGTACCGTTCTTTCGGGAACAACGATTTTTCCTATTTCTATTTTCTCGCGGTGCAGTCGTTTATCGCGCTCGCGGTCGATTCGCTGCCGCTGCCCGGCGGGATGGGCGCCAACGAGGCGGCTATAATCATGATGTATCAATCCACTTTCGGTCAGGAAAAAGCCGCCGGAGCAATGATACTCATACGCTTTGCCAACTATTATTTCGGACTTATTCTTGCCGCCGTGGTCGTCATGGCGAACCATATACGTCATTCGCTCACCAAAAAGAAGGAACTGTAGCATGGAATCTGTCGTCAGAAGAAGAGACGGAACGGAATACGTTGTTTCCGCGGGCGACAAGGCGCTCGGTTTTCTTTACGAAAACGCTTTCGGCAGACTGTGCCTTAAGATAGCAAACAAGCCGTTGACCGCAAAGATCGTAGGCGCCTATATGAACTCGCGGCTTTCCAAGCATCGTATCGCGCGGTTCGTCAAAGAAGAAGGCATTGATATGTCGCTTTACGAAGACCGCGAATTCATAAGCTATAACGATTTCTTTA
>JAGDBE010000117.1 GCA_017959195.1 Clostridia bacterium
ACATACCAACGACGTTCACGTGGGATTTCAGGACAATATCGGATATGACGGACTTGCGCTTTATAAAAAAGAACTCGAATCTCAGTATGAGCACGTTCTTCTCGTAGACGCGGGAGACGCCATTCAGGGCGCGGCGCTCGGCGCGGTTTCCAAAGGCGCGGAAATCATAAAGATGATGAACCGCCTCGGATATGATATTGCGGTACCCGGAAATCATGAATTCGATTTCGGCTTCGATATTCTGGACGAACGCTCAAAAGAGCTTTCCTGCGGTTATATCTGCGCAAACTTCTGCACGTCGGACGGTAAGCCTGTGTTCAGCCCTTTTAAAATTCTTGAAGTCGGAGATATAAAAATCGGCTTTGTAGGCGCGGTAACGCCGGATACGTTTACAAAAACGGCAATAAAAGACGTCAAAAACGACGCAGGCGACCCGGTTTATGATTTTCTTGCGGATATGACCGGAGACAGACTGAGCGAAACGCTGCAGAAAAGAATCGATGAAACCCGCGAAAACGGCGCGGATTACGTAATTCTTATAACGCACCTGGGAAGCAGTACAAAGAACGATTCGCCCTTTGCAAGCGATAAAATTGTGGCAAAACTTTCGGGAATCGACGCGGTGATCGACGCCCATTCCCATGAAACCTACAGCACGACCGTCCCGGATAAAGACGGAAAAATGATTCCGATTGCCCAGACCGGTACGAAGATGCAGAATATAGGACAGATGATAATCTATAAAGACGGCAGCATAGAAGAAACGCTTGTTGACGTAGTGCCGTCGGACCCGGAGATCGCTTCTGAATCCGTAACGCGTAAAAACGCAGAGAAAAATGTCGATCCGGAAATGAAATCGTTCATAGACGGCATTACAGAGTCTTATCTGCCCCTCATGGCACGAAAGATCGGATATAATTCGGCAGATCTGATTATAAAAAGTGAAAATACCGAGCTTAACCGCGTCGAAGAAAACGGACTGTGCAACCTTGTTGCGGACGCATACCGCGATATATGCGGCACACAGACCGCCCTTATCTGCGGCGGCTCCGTACGTACGAACCTGTATGCGGGAGAAATCACCTATCAGGACGTGCTGGATATACTGCCTTACTTCAACGAAGTCGTTACGGCAAAAGTCAGCGGAAAAATGCTTGTTGACGCTCTGGAATTCGGCGTATCGTTCCTCCCGAAAGCAAGCGGGGGATTCCCGCAGGTTTCGGGAATCACGTATAAAGTCAATAAAGAAATCCCAAGCAGCGTGCAGATAAACGAAAAGAATCAGTTCGTTTCCATAGACGGCGAACGCCGCGTAACGGACGTAAAAATCGACGGACAGGAAGTCGACCCCGATAAGACGTATACGCTTGCAATAACGCAGTACCTGCTGACCGGCGGCGACGGCTATACCATGTTTGCCGACGCGGAAATAATCTTGGATACAATGCTCGTCGATAATGAAATGCTAATAAAATACGTGGAAGAAAACCTTGAAGGAACAATTCCCGAAAAATACGCATATCCCGAGGGACGTATCACGTGGGTAACCCCGTAAAAAACAAATTTTATCCGTTACTTTCTCTCAGGGGAGAGAAAGTAACCAAAGAGAGCTGAAATCTTATTTGTTCGGTGTAAATATACAGAAAAAATGAAATAATTGTCTTTCCCGCGCTTTCTGTGAGAAAGCGCGCTCTCTTTTGGTACTTTTCTTGTGAAAGAAAAGTACATAAACGCAAAAAAGGATATGCGCAAGCGCATATCCTTTTCATTTAAAATATTTTTATCTTCCGAAAATCGAGAAGAGTATCTGAGGAATCATCCACAAAATCTGGAACAGAACCGCGATAATCGGGGAAACGTTAGATGACATGAGCACGCAGAGTCCGGAGAGTGCGATACCCAAAATAGAGCTTAAGATTGCGATAACCTTATTCGTTCTGTATGTAGAGCGGAGTTTCGAGCAGGAAATGAAGCTCTTCAAGTAATTATGTATGCCTGACAGGCTTACAACTCCGCCGGAGGCGGATTCCTCAACCTTTCCTATCTCCTTGGTTTCCTTAGTAATCACGCTTATGGGATAGTTTGCGCCCTTTAAGTTACCGGTGATGAGCTGGTTGTTTATTCCGGGGTCGGATGTTCTCACGCCGCAGCAGATACCCGCGTCGTAAAGGCCTTTAAGGAGTTTTTCGAAATTCTTGTTAAGCGTATATTTTATGTAGAATTTTGCCGCAAGCTGTTTATTGCACGCAAGCCAGAGGATGCTCGTAAGTGAGCGGAGTTCCGTTTCGTCGATGTTGTCTGCGGGAGTCTGAATGTCGTACATTCTCAGATAATTTCCCGTTCCGACAAGCACGTCGTCTTCACCGATTTTCAGGTGAAGTCCCTCGCCCGATGTTTCGATGAGCATAACCTCGTCGTCGTTTTGTCCCTGCTCCTGGATGGTGCTTGAGAAGATATATGAAAGCGGACCTTCAACCTTGTCGAAAATCTTTGCCATATAAACTATAACCTTGTCGATTCTGTGCTCGTTATATGTATTTACGCTTGTGATTTTAACCGCTTTCGGCGGGAACACTTCGGTATCGTCAAAAGATATTACGTCAGCGTTTTCGTAGGTGTCGGGAGCGGCTTCGCCAAGAATTGCCGAATGGCTCTTTGAAAGCTTTACCGATGACAGAAAATACGGGAACGCCGTCGTGAGAAGGAATCCCAGGGGCGCCGAAAACGCGAAAATGAATACTGCGGAGGTAATTGCCTCATACAGCGTTTTCTGCTGAAGTACGAACGCGAAAATTCCTATTACAACCGATACCGCAAGCGCAATATACATAAACACGTTTGCGGCGCTTGTGGCTTTGGGCACGGTATATACTCTCGACGCGAAATCCTCGACCATGTCGGTTTTGGTAATTCTGAGAATCTCGGATTCTTCGCTCAGATATTTTGAAAACGCCGCCGCCTCGTTGGACACGCCTTCGACGGGTTTGGTTATTGTCTTGTTCTTTTTTGAGAGAATGAGTGAAAACGACTTGAATCTCGTGTAAGCTTTAATCAGCGTGTTGAGCGAGAGCACAAGAAGCGCAACACAGCCGAAGAAGCAGAAGGTCTGAAGCGATATCGACTCGTAAGCCGAAATCGCGGAATAAACCGTGTGCAGTACGCAGACAACGGTAATACCCGCCGCAACGGATTCCGGCGCCGGCTTTTTGGGCGACATTTTTCTTATTCCCCTTAAAAGACCGTCAATGTTGAAGAACGCGCAGAGCATAAGGCACTGAAGCGACGCAAGAACGTAAATTCTTCCGTATCTGCCTGCCTGCATCATATGCGAAAACGGCAATCCGGCGCCGTGTCCGATTTCTATCCAATAGCAGAACAGCGTTGCAATAAAGGTAAGCACCGCCATAACCGACGCCACGACTGCGGACTTGCGCAGGTCCTTAAAATACTGCGAGCCCTGCACCTTTTCGGTGTATTCAAAATCGTGCTTGTATTCGTTTACTGTATCGTGAACCGGCTCTTTAGTCTCGGATTCCTCGTCGGAATCGTCGTTTTTTCTGCCTTTTTTCTTTTTGCCCTCGAAGGTTACCTCATAGAGATCCTCGTCGGTGGTATTTTTATCGGAATCCTTGTTTTTGCCAAGCAGCACGAGCAGCTGGCTCATATTGTAGTCGCGCGTCTTGGTCGCGTCGCTTTTGAGTTCTTCCTCGTTTATAACGACTTCGTTTCCGTCTTCAAGGCTTCCCTGAACGAGAACCTTTGAGCCCTCGTCGCCGTCGCTTTCCTTTGCATAGCTGTTCATGGCGTTGGCGTGTATGTTCTTTATCTGCTCTTCTATCGACTTTGAGTAGTTGTTGTTGAAATACTCCTTAGCGTTGCGCTCGATATCAACGGCTTCACTGTCGTTTGAAGAAACGTTTTCTTCGTTTTCCGAAGCAGTATCGGGTACGGACTCCTCATTGATTTCATTATTCATTTTTTCGTTATCCGACATTTCAAATCCTCCGTCCTTTACCGGTTGTTTCTTTGTTTAATTGCTTCATACAGCAAAACCGCCGCCGCGGTTGAAACGTTGAGCGAATTGACTTTTCCCCTCATGGGAATGGAAACCACGTAGTCGCAGTTTTTTCTGACAAGCTCGGAAACTCCGTTTTCCTCGCTGCCGAGCACTATCGCGCACGGCAGAGTGAAATCCGCCTTGTCGTAGCTTGTCCCGTCGGCTTCCGCCGCAAATATCCAAAGACCTAAATCTTTAAGCTTCTTTATCGTTTCGGTAACGTTCGTGCATTTTGCCGCCGCAAGGTGCTCAACCGCACCCGCCGACGCTTTTACCACCGCGGGAGTTATACCTGCCGCGCGCCGTTTCGGAATGATGATTCCGTGGGCGCCGGCCCCTTCGGCGCATCTTATTATCGCGCCTAAATTATGCGGGTCGGAAATTCCGTCCGCGATAACGATAAGCGGTTTTTCTCCCCTGCTCTTCGCAATTTCGAGAATGTCCTCTATTTCGACGTATTCTTTTTCCGATGCGACCGCAACAATGCCCTGGTGCTGTTCATATCCGCAAAGCGCGTCGAGTTTTGCCTTTTCGACCTCGATAAGAGGTATGCCCCTCGATTTCGCTTCGGCGGCGAGCACCTTTATCGAGCCCTCGCGTTCTCCCGACTGAATGAATATCTTTTCTATCTGACGTCCCGACTTAAGAAGCTCTCTTACGGCGTTTCTGCCGGGAACCGAGC
>JAGDBE010000118.1 GCA_017959195.1 Clostridia bacterium
TGAGTATTCTTGTGTAAAGTCTCGGAGCGGAATACACGCCTCCGTTAGGGAACATCGTGTAAGCTCCCGCAACTTCCATTACAGTCAGTCCGTTTGTAAGACCGCCGAGCGCAAGCGGAGACAAGTCTCTGTCGCTTTCGACGAGACTGTTCAGATGAAGCTTGTTTTTAGCAAAATTGTATGACTAATCAACCGTGAGCATCTTGAGCACTTTAATTGCTATCGTGTTCTTTGAAAGCTCTATCGCGCGGTTAACGGTTATGAGTCCGTCGTATCTGTTCGGCGCGTTCTTCGGCCAGTATCTGCCGAGAGAAGGCTTATATTCAACGGGCGTGTCGTCGATAACCGTCGAATAATTGATAAGTCCCAAATCCATCGCGGGGCCGTACACGGTAATCGGCTTGATAGACGAACCGATCTGACGTCTGCTCTGCGTTGCTCTGTTTAAGTCGCGGTCTCCCGTCTTTTCGCGGCCGCCAACGATTCCCTTTACGTCGCCGTTTCTGAAATCGATTACAACCATTGCGGCTTCCGGCTGAATACCGTCTGAAACTCTCTGGAACGTGCTCGGGTCGCTGAATACCTGCTCCATGGTCGTCTGAATGAACGGGTCCATGGTCGTATATATTTCAAGACCGCCAGAGTAGATGATATTGGAAGCGTATTCTCTCGAATAGCCGTAGGTATCGTACAAATCGCTGATAATCTGCTCGATAAGCGCGTCCTTGAAATATGAATTCGATTTCGAAACCGTGCCGTCGATAACGGTAATATTTATTTCAAGTTCTGTGTTCAGCGCCTCGTTCTCTTCTTCTTCGGATATAGAGCCGAGTTCCTGCATTTTTCCGAGAACGTACGACCTTCTGAGTTTATTCTGGTCGGGATTTCTGACCGGGTCGTATTTTGTCGGGGATTTCGGGATTGAAGCAAGCGCCGCGCACTCAACAAGGTCAAGTTCCGACACGTCTTTTCCGAAATAATAGTTTGCCGCCGCCTGAACGCCGTAATTGTTTCTGGCAAGATTTATGGTATTGAGATACATTTCGATTATCTCTTCCTTACTTCTCTTTTTTGTCAGAGTAAGGGCGCGGAATATCTCTTTTACCTTTCTTTGTATCGTGGTGTCGTCGTCTTTTGTTATATTTTTGATTAACTGCTGGGTTATCGTCGAGCCGCCGTAACTGTCGTTGCCTTTTGCATATTCAAGCACGGCGCCTATCGTTCTTTTCCAGTCAACGCCGCTATGGTCCCAGAAACGCTCGTCCTCTATTGCGACAAACGCGTCGACAAGCTGTCTAGGCATTTCAGAAAAAGAAACCCACGAGCGGTTTTCCGTTCCGTAAATGCGCTGATCTTCGAGTTCGACGTATTTTCCGTCTTCGTCGGTATAATAGATTTTCGTGGTCTGGTCAAGCGTCGTTCTTAAGTCTTCTATATCAAAATCGTCTTCAATAAGATAATTTCTTACGTAGCCGAAAAAGTTTGCCGAGATAACTATACCGGAAAGCACAAAAATCAAAAGCAACGTCAGAAAGATATTGCCGATCCACTGGAATGTTTTTTTGACGAAAAGGCCCGTTGCCTTGCCGCTCTGCTTTATGGCTTTTTTAACGCCCGCCCTTTTAAGCTGCGCAGAGGTGTTTACGGACATGTCGTTTATATTGCCTTTGTTTTTGTTGTTGTTCATACTGCCTCCGTGGTAAATAAGTAAGAATAGGTATATTTCCCGATAAAACGGAAAAAATATGAATAAATACTAAAAAAGGAGTATCTATGGAAAAAAGAAAACTGATTATTTTTACGGCGTTTTACGTCATACTGACTGCGTCGGTAATCTTTCTGTCATATAAACTGCAGGAAAAGAATAACGAAACAGAGTTTATATACGAACCGCAAACAGCAAATGCAGAGGATAAAAGCTATTCCGTCGATGAAATACCTTACGACACAAGCTACACAATGAAACTTTGCGGCGACGCAATCGAAATTTCCGACAGCGCCGGAAACACTGTATATAAAACGGGAAATCTTGACGTTTCGCGCTTTTCCGAGAACGATATATGTAAATTACGGCAGGACGGAATAATATTATCCTGCCGTACCGACGTTATTGAAACTCTGAACTATATGGAAAGCTAATCGGCTTTATCGTTTTTCGGTGAAAACATTGAGCAGAATACCGCCGAAACAAACGTTGCCGCGGCAAATATTCCTATAACGCAGACAATTATTTTTAGCAGCGTGATTTCCTTATCAAATTTGAAATCAAATGCAAAAATGTTGTCTTTTTTGTTTTTAGAAGCGACGCAGAATTCGGTATCGAGTTTTGCTCTTACAGAAATATCTTTTGCTTTTTCATATAAATTCTCTGCTTTTTCCATTCCGTCTTTACACTTATTCACAATAGTGTCTTTGTCAAATTTATTCGACATTTTTCGCATCTCCTTTCACTGATTTCAATTATATTATATCA
>JAGDBE010000013.1 GCA_017959195.1 Clostridia bacterium
TACGCTCATTCCGTCAGACGTTGCGGGAAGCGGCAGAATCAAAACGTCCGACATTGAAATTAAGTCGGATAAATTCTTTATTCTTGTGCAAAGCCCGAAATCTCCGCTATATTTATCAAAGCCGTAAAGCACGGTTTCATATCCGTATGAAGCGATTTTTTTAGCTGTTATAATCTGTCTTTCGCCGCCGCAGATAAAACCGACTTTTATATCTTTTTTCAAATTTTAGCCCCCTTTCGCTTTGTTTGTACATGCTATATAATATGAGTCTTTTGCGCTTTATGATAATTTCTCGTTATGCATATAATCGGCTTCAAATGCGCAAAACATAAAAAAACACGCTTTGCGTATTGAAAAAAACGCAAAGCTATTATATAATTATAATGTACAGATATTGAAAGGACTCGGAATATGACTGAAAAACTCGTAAAAATAGCATCTACCGAAAAAACAGCGGAAATATTCGGCGATTTTGACGCAAACACGAAAATTATCGAAAGCGAATTCGGCGTGCGTCTGTTTCAGACGTCGGAAGGCATAAACGTCATCGGCGACGAGCCGTCTGACGTTGAAAAAGCGGCAAACGCGATAGAATATCTGCTCAAACTGTCCGAAAACTACGACGTACCAAACGAACAGACCGTAAGATACGTTATAAGCATGGTAAATTCCGGAAGCGCGGGCTCCCTCCAGACGCTTGACGGCGACTGCATATGCATAACGTCGCGCGGAAAGCCCGTCAAAGCAAAAACCGTCGGTCAGAAGCAGTATATAGATTCAATTTCGCAAAATACACTTACTTTTGCAATAGGCCCTGCCGGAACGGGAAAGACTTTTCTTGCCATTGCAATGGCGGTAAACGCGCTGCGCGCAAAGCAGGTCAACAGAATCATTCTCACCCGCCCCGCGGTTGAAGCGGGAGAGCGCCTTGGCTTTCTTCCGGGAGATTTGCAGAGCAAAATAGACCCGTACCTGCGTCCGCTTTACGACGCGCTCTTCCAGATGCTCGGAATGGACGGCTACACGAGAAATCTTGAAAAAGGCGCAATAGAAATAGCTCCGCTTGCATATATGAGAGGCAGAACCCTCGACGATTCATTTATAATTCTCGACGAGGCGCAAAACACGACGCCCGAACAGATGAAGATGTTTTTGACAAGACTCGGCTTCGGCTCAAAGGTCGTAGTAACCGGCGACATCACGCAGATTGACCTGCCGAGAGGCGTAAAAAGCGGTCTTTCGGAGGCCGTAAAAATTCTCGACGGAATTCCGGGAATTTCGGTATTCAACCTCACTTCAAAAGACATTGTGCGCCACTCCCTCGTTCAGAAAATCATAAACGCATACGAAAAATACGAAAACAACAAGAAGGTCGAAGAATGAAACACAAAATATACACCGGCAACAAACAGAATAAAGTCGAACTCACACCGTCTTTGAGAGCGCTTGCAAAAAAAGTGATTATAGCCGCTCTTGACGACGCGGAGCTTGAAATTCCCGTAGAAATATCCTTAACCTTTACCGACAACGAAGGAATAAGAGAATTAAATAAAGAATACAGAAACAAAGACGTCCCGACTGACGTGCTGTCATTTCCGATGTTCGAAAACGGCGAAATCGAGTACGACGACGAGTCGGACGAGCCCTGCGCTCTGGGCGATATAGTAATATCTCTCGAAAAAGCAAAGTCTCAGGCGGAAGAATACGGACACAGCATTGACCGCGAAGTCGGATTTTTGTGCGTTCACTCGGTGCTGCACCTCTTGGGATACGACCATGAAACGAGTAAGGACGACGAGGAATATATGAACGAGACCTGCGAATACATTTTAGACTCGCTCGGACTAAAAAGGAATACCGCTTCCGAAAAAACTTCGGATGAAGCAGAAAAGATCGACGAAAAAGATATGAAAACCGCGTTTATAAGCATCGTGGGACGCCCGAACGTAGGTAAAAGCACGCTGCTCAACGCGATTATAGGCGAAAAAGTCGCCGCCGTTTCAAAAAAGCCGCAGACGACGCGCGGAAAAATCACGGGAATCTTAACGCTCGGAAACGAACAGTACGTTTTCATCGACACGCCGGGACTTCACAAGCCGAAAAACAAGCTCGGCGAATATATGGTAAACGCCGCGAAGTCCTCCGTTCCCGACGCAGACGCGATAGTGCTCGTTGTTGAGGCGACGGAAAACATAACCCCCGCGGATAAGGAAATTATAGAAAACCTGAAGAAATTCAGACTTCCCGCGGTTTTGGTAATAAACAAGACCGACGTTTCCAAAAAAGACCGCCTTTTGATTACTATCGACAAGTATTCCAAAATGTTTGATTTCAAGGCGGTAATACCCGCAAGCGCGCTTACGGGCGAAAACGTAAACGAAATCATACCGGAACTCAGACAGTTCCTCAAAGACGAGAAGTGGTTCTTCCCGTCGGATATGATAACCGACCAGACGGCAAGGCAGATGGCTTCGGAAATAATAAGAGAAAAGCTTTTGCGTCTGCTTGACGATGAAATTCCGCACGGAACGGCGGTAACCATAGAGGACTACGTCGAAAAGCCGAATATCGTTGAAATCCGCGCCGAAATTTACTGCGAAAAAGAGGCGCACAAAAAAATAATAATCGGAAAAAACGGTGCCACTCTAAAAAAAGCGGCAACCTATGCGCGCGAGGACATAGAAAAAATCACGGGAAAAAAAGTATATCTCAATTTGTGGGTAAAAGTAAAGGAAAACTGGCGGGACAGCGAGCTTAACCTCTCCCGTCTCGGCTTCAAAAAAGAGGATTGAACGTGGAAACTCTGACTTTCGACGGTATCGTCTTAAAAGAGGTTTTATACAACGACAACGATAAAATATTGACCGTACTCACTGCAAATAAAGGTATAGTCTCGGTTACGGCAAAGGGCGTAAAGAGCATAAAGAGCAAAAACAGCTCTGCCGTTCAGCTTTTTTGCTACAGCGAATTTGAGATACTGAAATACAAAAATCAGTACGTTCTCAAAACCGCGACCTTGAAAGACGGCTTTTACGGCATACGCGGCGACGTCGAAAAATACGCGCTTGCGTGTTATTTTGCTGAAATAACCGCATTTTTCGCGACGAGCGAAAACGACGAAACCGACGTGCTCCGCCTTCTGCTAAACGCGCTTTTTATTCTTGCAAAGGACGAAAACAAACCTCTCTGGCTTACCAAAGCGGCGTTTGAACTTAAACTTGCCTGCGTGTGCGGCTTTGCGCCGCAGTTTGACTACTGCAAAACGTGCGGCGCCGAAACAGGCACAACGTCATCAAAGTACGTTTATTTCAGCTTTGCCGACAACGAAATAGTTTGCGAGGAATGCGTTTCAAAAAACACTGATAATACCGCGGACTTTAAAAAATTAACTCTTTCCGTCTCTTTTGCGATTCAATACGTTATTCATTCGCTGATAAACCGCTTCGCTTCATTTACGCTTGACGACAAAAACGCGCCGGCATTCTGCGAATTTTGCGAAAAGTACCTTATATACACCGCGGAACGCTCTTTTGAGTCGCTGAAGTTTTATTATTCAATAAAAAAACAGTTATATTAAAGGACTTAATATGAAAAACAACCTGATGCTCAATTCAGACAATCTAAATAAAAGCGCCGACAGGGGCGCGTTTGAGCGCGCAATGAAAACGCTTGAACTTGACAAGGTGCTTGAGCTTGTCAAAGACTGCGCTTCCACCGAAAAGGGCAAGGAAAAAATCGCAAAGCTCTTCCCTTCGACGTCAAAGGATACCATAATCAAAAACTTAAAAGAGACGTCGGAAGCAAAACTTTACGTACAGACCAAGACTTCCCCGTCGTTTATGGGAGCAAAGGACATCACCAAAAGCATAAAAACCGCAAGAAAAGGCGGTATGCTCTCTATGCGCCAGCTTCTTGATATTTCAAACGTCCTTTCTGTGTCGCTTTCAATGGAAAGCTATCTATCGTTAAAAGAAAAGGCGCCGCTGCTTGACGAATATAAAGCCGCACTGCGCCCGAATAAGTTTTTGCGCGATAAGATTAATTCAGCGATTATTTCCGAGGACCTCATGTCAGACAACGCCTCGCAAAAGCTTTTCGATATAAGGCGCTCTATAAAAAATTCGTCGAATAAAATCCGCGACGTGCTCCAGAAATACACGTCGGGCGCAAATTCAAAGTATTTGCAGGAAAATATCGTAACCATAAGAAACGGCAGATATGTAATACCCGTAAAAAACGAGTATAAAAACGAAATAAAAGGACTCGTCCACGATACGTCGTCGTCCGGCTCGACGCTGTTCATTGAGCCGATGCAGGTAGTCGAGGAAAACAATAAGCTCCGCACGCTCGAAGCCGAGGAAAAAGCGGAAACCGAGCGCATTTTATACGAACTTTCCGCGGAATGCGACAGATTTTCGCACGATATTCTCTCGGATTTTGAAATAATCACGTCTTTGGACATGATTTTTGCAAAAGCGGAATACTCGTATGCCACGGAATCGTCGGAACCGGTAATCAATACCGATAAATATATAAATCTCGTAAACGCACGGCATCCGTTGCTCGATAAAGAAAGCGCGGTGCCGATAAACGTATATCTCGGCAAAAAATTCACAACGCTCGTAATCACGGGCCCAAATACAGGAGGAAAAACGGTTACATTAAAGACGATAGGACTTCTATCCCTTATGGCGCAGTGCGGACTTCATATTCCCGCGTCCGACAGCTCAACCCTTCCCGTTTTCGACTCAATTCTCGCGGACATCGGCGACGAGCAGAGCATAGAGCAGTCCTTATCGACGTTTTCGGCCCACATGGTAAATATCGTAAAAATTCTCCGCGAATTTACGCCCGACTCGCTCATACTTTTCGACGAGCTCGGCGCAGGCACCGACCCGATAGAAGGCGCGGCGCTTGCACAGTCTATTCTCGAAAGAGTAACGTCCTGCAAGGCGTTATGCGCGTCAACTACGCATTACGCCGAACTCAAGGCGTACGCGCTCGAAACAAAAGACGTGTCAAATGCTTCGTGCGAATTCGACGTTGAAACGCTGCAGCCGACGTACAGACTTATAATCGGACTTCCCGGAAAGTCGAACGCCTTTGCGATAGCGAGTAAGCTCGGCATTTCAAAGGACATAATCAAGGCGTCAAAGGCAAAAATCGACAACGGCACACGCTCGTTTGAGGGACTTATAGGTAAACTCGAAAGAGAGCGTATCGACCTTGAAAAAAAGAAGGACGCGCTTGAAAAGAATCTTGCGCACTCGCAGGAAATGTACGACAAAGCCGAGAAAATGCGCAAGGAATTCAATGAAAGGATAGAAAAAGAGTCGCAGAACGCCGAAAGAAAGGCAAAAGAACTGCTTGAACGTGCAAGGAGCTCAGCCGATTACGTATTTTCGGAGCTTCAGGAAATACAAAAGAAAAAGGATTCATCCGACTTCAAGGAAATGCTTGAAAAATCGCGTGAAAACGTGCGGAAATCCCTCGGTTATGCCGAAAAAGACATTCCGGAAGCAAATAAAATCGAAGCGGAATACATTCCGCCGCGCGATTACGCCGTCGGCGACACCGTAAAGGTCGAAGATTTCGGAAAAACGGGCATCATAGCGTCTCTTGACGGTAAAAATGCGACGGTAACGTTCGGAAGTGCAAAAATCAAAACGGAAATATCGAAACTCCGCCTCGTAGAAGACGGCGCAAAAGAAAAAACTTCTTCGCCGCGCACTCCGAAAAAGGCGTCGGAAGCACACTCCGAAACCGACGTGCGCGGAATGACGGGCGACGACGCAATTTTCGTCGTTGACAAGTTTTTAGACGACGCGATTCTCTCTTCCCTGCCCACTGTAAGAATCATTCACGGAAAAGGCACGGGAGCTCTCAGAAAGGCGTTATGGGACTACCTCAAACACGATAAACGAGTGTCATCCTTACGCTCCGGCTCATTCGGAGAGGGCGATGCGGGAGTTACCGTGGTAAACCTCAAATAAATAAAAAAATCTCGCTTTCGCGAGATTTTTTATTTTTGTAATTATCAATACATTCCGGGAGCGGGGGCTGCCTGAGGTGCCGGAGGTTCCGGTTTGTCAGCGACAAGCGCTTCCGTCGTGAGTATCATCGAAGCGATTGAAGCCGCGTTCTGAAGCGCGCTTCTCGATACCTTGGTAGGATCCACGATGCCCGCCGTCATCATATCGACAAACTTATCGTTATATGCGTCGTATCCGAAGCCTTTTTCTTTAATGCTCATAATCTTATCAAGCACAACAGAGCCGTCCTTGCCAGCATTATACGCTATCTGGCGGATCGGTTCTTCAAGCGCTTTTACAACTATCGAAACGCCTGTCTTTTCGTCGCCCTCGGTCTCATTAAGAAGCGTCATTATGTCGGGAAGAATGTTTGCAAACGCCGTGCCGCCGCCGGGAACTATTCCCTCTTCGACAGCCGCCTTGGTTGCGTTGAGAGCGTCTTCTATGCGAAGCTTCTTGTCTTTCATTTCGGTTTCTGTTGCAGCGCCGACTTTGATTACGGCAACGCCGCCGGAAAGCTTTGCAAGTCTTTCCTGGAGTTTTTCCTTGTCGAATTCCGACGTGGTCGTTTCTATTCCCGATTTGATCTGCGCTATTCTTGCCTTTATCTGTTCGGGATCGCCCTGACCGCCGACGATAATGGTATTTTCCTTATTGATTTTAACCTGGCGCGCTCTGCCGAGCTGGGAAATATTCGTGTCTTTGAGTTCAAGTCCGAGGTCGGAAGAAATTACTTCACCGCCCGTTAAAATTGCGATATCGGTAAGCATTTCCTTTCTTCTGTCGCCGAATCCGGGCGCCTTTACGGCAACACAGTTAAGCGTTCCTCTGAGTTTGTTTACTATAAGAGTCGAAAGCGCTTCGCCTTCAACGTCTTCCGCGATAATGACGAGCTTGTTGCCTTCTTTGAGTATCTGCTCGAGAAGCGGGAGAATATCGTTTATATTCGATACCTTTTTATCTGTAATGAGAAGGAGCGCGTCGTCGAGAACGGCTTCCATCTTGTCGGTATCGGTTACCATATAAGGCGAAATGTATCCTCTGTCGAACTGCATGCCTTCAACAACTTCGCAGAACGTATCGGCAGATTTCGATTCCTCAACGGTAATAACGCCGTCTGCCGTTACCTTTTCCATGGCGTCGGCGATAAGTTTTCCTATAACTTCGTCGGCAGACGAAACCGCGCCGACTCTTGCGATGTCGCCCGAGCCGTTTACCTTTTTGGAAATGCCGGCAAGCGATTCAACCGCCTTGTTGACCGCCTTCTGAATACCCTTTTTGAGTATCATCGGGTTTGCGCCTGCGGCAACGTTCTTCATTCCTTCGCGAACAAACGCCTGGGCAAGAAGGATAGCCGTCGTCGTTCCGTCGCCCGCAGCGTCGTTGGTCTTTGTCGCAACTTCTTTTAAGAGCTGTGCGCCCATATTTTCCATCGGGTCTTCGAGTTCTATTTCCTTTGCTATCGTTACGCCGTCGTTTGTGATAAGCGGCGAGCCGTATTTTTTATCAAGCACAACGTTTCTGCCCTTCGGACCGAGCGTTACCTTTACAGTATCCGCAACGGCGTCAACGCCTTTTTTCAACGCGTTTCTCGCGTCAATTCCGTATGCAAGTTCCTTTGACATATAAATTCCTCCGATTCAAATTGTTATTTATTTTATCAGTCTTCGACTACGGCGAGAATATCGCTCTGTCTTACGACAGAATATTCAACTCCGTCTATCTTGACTTCCGTTCCGGAATATTTGCTCGTTATTACTTTATCGCCTTTCTTTACGGTCATAATAACTTCTTTACCGTCAACCATGCCGCCCGGTCCTACCTCGATTACTTCCGCAATACTCGGTTTTTCCTGCGCGGCGGCGGTGAGAATAATCCCGCTCTTCGTGGTCTCTTCCGCCTCGATTGTCTTGATTACCACTCTGTCTGAAAGAGGTCTGAGTTTCATATTTATTCCTCCTGAATTTTATTTTTAGCACTTGACTTGTTAGAGTGCTAACTGTCATATTGTATTTTATACCCTATTACCCGAAAAATCAATAGAAACGTTAAAAATTAATATATTTTTAACAAAAAATGCAATAGTTGTTTTGCCGCAATTCAGCTGTTTTTGAAGTACTGATAATAGTTGCATTTTATCATGCCGTTATAGAGTTTTCTGACCTTGTCGGCCTTCTTTCCGTAAAGGGATTCGAACTCCTCTTCCGACGTGATGATATAAATCTGCCACGGCGAGAGCTTTGAAAAGTTCTTGCCGAGTTTTTTATAAAGCTCCCGCGCCTCTCTGATGGTTCCGAGGCGTTCACCGTACGGCGGATTGCAGACAATCGTCGTTCTGACGTCGTCTTTTTCTATGGTCGTCGCGTCTTTTTGGAAAACCTTTATATATTTATCCATTCCGGCGCGTTTTATATTGATTTGCGCTATTTTCAGCGCGTCTGCGTCTATATCTGACGCAAAAGCGTAAAAATCAGTGTTTGTAACGGCAGCAAGCGCTTCCTCCCTTGCGTCTTTCCAGACATTTTTGTCGATAAATCCGTATTTTTCGGCGCAAAAGCCTCTTTTTATACCGGGAGCGGTGTTCGTCATAATCAGCGCCGCTTCAATCGGTATGGTTCCCGTTCCGCAAAACGGGTCCCAGAGTCTGACGTTTTCACGCGGGCGCGCTATTTTGACCAGCGCCGCGGCAAGCGTCTCCCTTATGTGCGCTTTTCCGACGTCGGAGACAAATCCGCGCTTGTGAAGCGCGTCTCCGCTCGTGTCAAGCATAACCGAAACGGCGTTTTCCATAATGAAAAACTCTATCTGATATTTTATACCGGTTTCTTCAAACCAGTCGGTTTTATAGGTTGCTTTAAGGCGCTCCACGACCGCCTTTTTTATTATGCTCTGACAGTCGGGTACAGAATAGAGCTTCGATTTTATCGAGTGTCCCTTTACGGGAAACGCGTCTTTTCTGCCTATAAAATATTCCCACGGCACCTTTTTTACGTTATCGAAAAGCTCCGTAAAGGTTTCGGCGTTGAATCTTGCGACTTCTATAAGCACGCGTTCCGCCGTGCGTAAACCGATATTCGCCTTTGCAATTATATTTTCGTCGCCCGTAAAATATACTCGTCCGTCAATGGTTTTGGTTCTCTTGCCGCCGAGCGCGTCTATTTCTTCCCCGACAAACTTTTCGAGTCCGAACGTCGTCGTTGCGACAAGATTGTATGTATGCGGCATATTTACCCCTTATTTTTTATATATCGATTCGTATTCTTTGTTTTTGTTTTCGATTTTTGCGTTTATATTGCCGGCAATTATTCTCACCGTTCCTACAACCGTATAAATAAGCACGAAGAACAGCGAAATCGCAAGCACCATATAAACTTTGTTGGTCGTCTCGTTTGCCGAGCGCATATACGCTTCCGCGCCGTTTCCCATAATATACGTGAGATAAAATGCTCCGTAAGAAAGCAGAAAATGTATAATGCGGACTATTATTATATTGACTTTCTTTTCTTTGAGAAAATCGGTTATCGCAAACGTTATTGCAAGCAGCGCAGAAAACAGCGCATTCCAGAGAATCTGTCCGCAGAATATCACGTTATCTTTGTTCATCGCATATCCGAATATGCCGAAAAAGAGCAAGCATGCCGAAAAGCACAACGTAAAAATAAAAACGTACCTCTTTAACTTTTTCAAAAATTTCATACCGTCAACTCCTGCTTTAATTTTGCGACGCACATTCTGTCCGCGCCGTAAACGTCTTTGTAGATTTCGGCGTCAATGCCGTTTTCTTCGAATAATTTCTGTACTCCGTCCGCGGTATCATATCCGGTCTCGCAGATTATGATTCCGTTCTTTTTAAGATATTTGCCGTATCTTTCCGCGATAATTCTGTAAAAATATAGTCCGTCTTCCCCGCCGTCAAGCGCGATTTTCGGCTCTTTTTTCACTTCATCAGACAGTTTTTCCATATCTTCCGACTTTATATACGGCGGGTTTGAAACGATTATGTCCGCTTTCCTTTTAGGAATAAATTTTGCGATATCGCACCTTATTATATCCATTCTGTCTTCGAGATTATGGTATTTGCAGTTTTTTTCGGCATATTTGAGCGCTTTTGCCGAAATATCAACCGCCTGCACCGACGAGAGTTTTACGTTATTAAGAACGGCAACCGAAATGCAGCCGCTTCCGGTGCACAAATCGATAAAATGGCCTCTCTTTTTAAGGCGTTTTATCGACTCTTCCGCTATAAGCTCCGTTTCATGCCCCGGTATAAGGCAGCCCTCTCCGCAGAAGACCCGGAGCCCGTAAAAATCCCATTCTTTGCAGATATATTGAAGCGGAACGCCGTCTTTTCTCTTGTCAAGCGCTTCAAACAGTTTTCCGAGCTTTTTTTCCGGAATCTCCTTGTTTCTCGACAGAAGATAGTCGTTTTTTGATATTTTCAGAACGTGTCTTATTATCTGTTCCGTTTCAAAATCGGGATTTTCGGTTACTTTTAGCAGTTCTTTCGAGCAAACCGCTTTAAATTCCCGTACCGTCATTCTTTTCTTCCTCGCTTATAATTTCCGCCTGAGCTTCTTCTGAGGCATTTTCTTTTTCTTCCGGCGGATATATATCGGGAAGCGCCGCTTTGAGCGATGCTATCGCAACTTCAATCTGTTTCAGATCCGGCTCTTTGGTAGTAAGGCGCTGTATCCACAGTCCGGGGGCAGAGACGATTTTAACAAAAAGGTTGTTGTGCTTTCCCGCGTATCTTATGAATTCGTAACCGATTCCCACAACCAAAGGCAAAAACAGTATTTTAAGCGGGATCCTCACATAAATCGGAGTTTCTATATATATGACGGACACAAGAATTCCTATTATCATGAGGATAAACAGAAAGCTCGTTCCGCACCTCGGGTGAAATCTGCACTGTTTTTTAACGTTTTCGGGAGTGAGTTCTATTTCCGCTTCATGGCAGAATATAGACTTGTGCTCCGCTCCGTGATACTGGAATACCCTTTTCATATCGGGTATAAGTGATACTACCGCAAGATAACAAAGAAAAATGATTATCTTTGAAAAACCGTCGACAAGGCTCTTTATTATTCTTAAATCCGTATAGCGCGCGACGAAATCGGAAATTACGGCGGGAATGACGAAAAACAGTCCGACAGATACCGCAACGCCGAGAACAATTCCTATTGCCGACGCCACGTAAGCTATGCTTTTTCCGAATTTTTCACGCAGCCATTTCTCGAATTTCGACTCCTCTTCCTCGATTCCGAGCATTTCCGCCGATTTGCTCAGCGTTTTGGTACTGAGTATCAGGGATTCCACGAAACCGACTATTCCGCGTATTATCGGAATTCTGAAAAATTTATGTTTCGACGCAATCGTTTTGGAGTCTTCCACTTCTGTTACGATGTTGCCGTTTACCTGCCTTACAGAAAGCGCAACGTACTTTTTTGACTTCATCATTACGCCTTCAAGAACCGCCTGTCCGCCGATTCCGGAGTAATGCCTGAGTTTACGTTTTCTTCTCATACCCTTCTCCAATTTACGAAAAAAGAGGTCGAGGCCTTAGCCTCAACCTCTCATCTTCATCAAATA
>JAGDBE010000119.1 GCA_017959195.1 Clostridia bacterium
CAGATACAGATATGTAGATTTCGACCCCACCGCAGAATATTCCGTACCTTATACTTGGAACCTCGTAGGTCTTGTTTACAACACAAAGTACGTTACCGAAGAACAGGCGTCCTCCTGGAACGTTCTCTGGGACGAATCACTTAAAAACAAGGTGCTTATGTTCGGAAGCATAAGAGACGCTTTCGCAATAGCGCTTGCAAAGCTCGGTTATTCAATGAATACCGAAAACCTCGACGAGATAAGAGCTGCAGCCGACGAGCTTTTAAAGCAGAAGGAAGTCAACCAGGCATATGCGATGGATAAAACGTATGACAAAATGGCAAACGAAAACGCATACGCGGCTCCCTACTATGCAGGCGACTGCGTTACAATGATGAAACGAAACGACGCGCTTGCGTTCTCGTATCCAAAGGAAGGCGTAAACATATTCATCGACGCTTTCTGTATTCCCAAGGGCACGCGCAATAAAGAAGCGGCTGAAGCGTTTATCAACTTTATGTGCGAAACCGAAGTTGCTGCCGCAAACTGCGAATTCATTTCCTACTTCACACCTCAGATCGAAGCAAGCGAAATCGTTGAAATCGACGAGAGAATTATTCCGAGCGACGACGTTATAGATAAAGCTGAAACGTTCGTAATGCTTGACGATGAAGCAAACGCCCTTATGGAATCCCTCTGGATTTCCATCCGCGCAACGTCAACGTTTGACAACGCAATATTCCCGCTTGCAATAATCTTGGGACTTGCACTTGTAATATTCATTATTCTGTTTATTATAAGAAAACGCAAGAAAGACAAGAATTATTATTAAAAAGCATAATAAAAAACTTCGGAACTTTCGTTCCGAAGTTTTTTTATTTATATTTTATCAAACGTTAAGTTCCGAGCTCTTCTGAAGCGGACCCTTGAATTTTTCAAGCGCAGGTTTTACGCAGTTTTCAATAAATTCAACAGTCTGCTCGGAAGCTCTTCCGGTGTATTTTTCGGGAGATACGATGTTTTTAAGTTCTTCGTAAGAAAGCCCGAATTCACTGTCGGAAGCGATCCTTTTAAGCAAATCGTTCTCTTTTCCCTGCTCTTTTACGGTTTTTCCCGCTTCTATCGAGTAAACTCTTATTTTTTCATGAAGTTTCTGTCTGTTTCCGCCCTTCTTAACGGCGTCCATCATGATATTTTCGCTTGCCATGAACGGAAGCTCCGCCATAAGCCTTGATTTAATCATTTCAGGGTAAACGACGAGTCCCGACGTAACGTTTATATATATGCCGAGCACAGCGTCAATCGCAAGAAACGCTTCGGATACCGAAATTCTTCTGTTAGCCGAGTCGTCGAGCGTCCTTTCAAACCACTGTGTTGACGCGGTAATTGCGGGATTGAGCGAATCGCAGATTACGTATCTTGAAAGAGCGCATATTCTCTCGCATCTCATCGGGTTTCTCTTGTAAGGCATTGCGGACGAGCCGACCTGGTTTGTTTCAAAAGGCTCTTCGATTTCCTTGAACGCCTGAAGAATACGCATATCGTTTGCAAATTTGTATGCGCTCTGCGCAATTCCGGAGAGGGTTGAAATAATTGCCGCGTCGACCTTTCTCGAATAAGTCTGTCCCGATACGGGAACAACGCCGTCAAAGCCGAAATCTTCAGCTATCATCTGCTCCATTTTCTTTATTTTATCGGAATCGCCGCCGAAAAGCTCCATGAAGCTTGCCTGAGTGCCCGTCGTGCCCTTTGAGCCGAGCATTTTGAGGTTCTTTATTCTGTATCTCAGCTCGTCAAGGTCGTATAAAAGTTCATTAATCCACAGAGCCGCCCTTTTTCCGACAGTCGTGCATTGCGCGGGCTGGAGATGCGTATAACCGAGGCACGGCATATCCTTATATTTAAGCGCAAAGTCAGAAAGATTTGATATTACCGAGCACAGTTTTGCTTCAACTATTTTCATCGCTTCTTTAAGAACGATTACGTCGGTGTTGTCGCCTACGTAGCAAGAAGTTGCACCCAGATGTATAATCGGAGCAGCTTTGGGACAATCAACGCCGTAAGCGTAAATATGCGCCATAACGTCGTGTCTTACTTCCTTTTCCCTCGCCTTTGCGACTTCATAATCGACGGTGTTTACGTGCGACGCCAATTCTTCAATCTGCTCGTCGGTTATATCGAGTCCGAGCGCCTTTTCGGCTTTTGCAAGAGATAGCCAGAGTTTTCTCCACGTGGTAAATTTCATATTGTCGGAAAACAGATACTGCATTTCCGGAGAAGCGTAACGCGTTGAAAACGGACTTACGTATGAATTGTGTTCAGACATATCAATCTCCTTATTTCTTTTCTTCAATAAGTTTTTGAACTACCGCGAGTTTTACGCACAGACAGAGCACCTTCATGCCTTGCTCAAGGTCGGATACCGGCGGGAACGACGGCGCGATTCTTATGTTTGCGTCGTTCGGGTCGTTGTGATATGGATACGTTGCTCCGGCGTCGGTGAGTACGACTCCTATATCCTTTGCAAGACTTACCGTTCTCTTTGCGCATCCCTTATAAACGTTCAAGCTTATAAAGTAACCGCCCTTCGGGTTGGTCCAGTCGGCGATACCTTTGTCTTTAAGATTTTCTTCAAGAAGCTTTAAGCAGATTTCGAATTTCGGACGGAGAATTGCAGCGTGTTTTTTCATATATTCTCTCATTCCGTCAGCCGTCTTGAAATATCTGACGTGGCGCCACATATTCATCTTGTCGTGGCCTATGGTCTGCTTCTGCATTATGGATTTTATATGGTCTATATTCGTTCTCGACGCACCCAGCGCAGAAACGCCCGAGCCCGGATACGTAATCTTCGACGTAGACATGAAAATCAAGGGCATATCGCCGTTTCCGTATTTTTCACATTCGGGAAGTATGTCGACAAGCGTGTCGCCCTCGTCGTAAATGTCGTGAATAGCGTAAGCGTTGTCCCAGAAAAGACGGAAATCGTCTGCTGCAGGCTTCATGGAAGCGATTCTCTTTATAACTTCGGGAGAATAGGTCGTTCCCGTCGGGTTGCTGTATTTCGGAACGCACCACATACCCTTAACCGACTCGTCTTTTATGAGTTCTTCAACAATATCCATATCAGGTCCGTCCGACAAAAGCGGAACGTTTACCATTTCAATGCCCAAAGACTCGCATATTGCAAAATGTCTGTCATAACCCGGAACCGGGCACAGGAATTTAACCTTGTCGAGCTTAACCCAAGGTTTGTTTACGTTTGCAACGCCGTAAAGCATGTATCTTGCAACGGCGTCATACATAAGGTTGAGGCTTGAGTTGCCGCCCACGATAATCTGATTCCACGGCACGCCGATTATTTCGGAGAAAATCTTTTTTGCGTAATCAAGACCGTCAACCAGGCCGTAATTTCTGCAGTCAAAACCGTAATCGGTATAGCAGTCCGCGTTGCACGTTATAACTTTAAGCATATCTTCCGATAAATCGAGCTGTTCCTTGCAGGGCTTGCCTCTCGTCATATCAATTTTCAGACCTTTTGCCTTTACGTTGTCATATTCTTTAAGTAATTCTTTTTCCGCACTTTCGAGTTCAGAAGCGGACATGTTAAAATAATTCATTGCGATGTATATCCTTTCAAAAAAATATCCTGAATTATTATAACTCAAATTATGCGAATTTGCAATAGTTTTATATAATTTTCAAAACTTTTTGAATAATTCACGATTTATTTTTGCAAAAAACGCTTTTTCAGTCAATTAATTATATTAAATCCGCGTCAGAATATGAAAACATAAAAGCGGCTGTCTTGCGACAGCCGCTTAATATTCAAAATTATTCGGAAACCGCGTTCAGGAGTCCGTATTCGTCGTTTTTCTTTTTGTAAACCACGCTGTTTGCGCCGGTTTCGGAATTGGTAAACAGGAAGAATTCGTGTCCCAGAAGATTCATCTGCAAAACCGCCTCTTCGGGAGTCATGGGTTTCATAACGAAGCTCTTAACCTTTGTAATCTTGATTTCTTCTTCCTTTACGTCATCCCACTGGCTTTCGGCAAGAACCGTTTTGTCAAACGCACCGATTTTAAGTCGTCTTGCAAGCCTCGTCTTGTTCTTTCTTATCTGCCTTTCGATAATATCTATACTCTTGTCAAGCGCATTGAGTATATTATCGTCTTCCACTTCCGAGCGGAACATGGTTCCGTTCTGATAAATGGTAATTTCAATGATTTCCTTGTTTTTTCTGGAACGAAGTACAACGGTTGCGTCAGATTCAGTGTCAAAATACTTGTCGAATTTACTCAGCTTGTCGTTAATCTTTTTTGAAATTGCTTCGGTAACTCTGAACTTTTTTCCGGTAATTGAGATTTTCATAATACTTCCTCCTGCTTGGTTTTTATAAAGGCTTTCCTTTACGTTTTTATTATACCATATTCGTTCGGAAAAGTAAATAAATATCCGAAATTTTTCACCGAAAAATCAGATTTCTTTTGATTTGTGCCTTGTAACGTGGCAGCTTGTGTTTACGGCGACGGGAAGCCCCGCGATGTGCGTCGGATAATATTCTATATTTACTCCCAAAGCCGTCGTATTTCCGCCGAAGCCCTGCGGGCCGATATTCAGATTGTTAATCTTGCAAAGAAGCTCCTCTTCCATTTTTGCATAGTTTTCGTCTGAATTTCTTATATCAATGTCGCGAAGAAGCGCTTTTTTCGCAAGAAATGCGCAGTATTCGAAGTCTCCGCCGATTCCGACGCCGATAATAACCGGCGGACACGGGTTTCCGCCCGCGTTTTTAACCGTTTCGACGATAAAATCTTCTATTTTTTCCTTTGTCGCCGACGGAGTGAACATTTTAAGTGCGCTCATATTTTCGCTTCCGAAGCCCTTCGGCATAACGGAAATCTTGACCTTATCCCCTTTTACGATTTTGGTATAAAGAATTGCCGGCGTGTTGTCGTCGGTGTTCTTTCTTCCGAAAAGCGGGTCGGATACGACGGATTTGCGAAGATAGCCGTTTATATACGCGTTTCTTACGCCCTCGTTTACCGCGTCCTCGAGCGTCTCCCTTTCAAGCAGAACGTCTTGTCCGATTTCGATAAACACAACAGCCATTCCTGTATCCTGGCATATCGGAACGTTTATTTTTGACGCCGCGTCAAGGTTTTCGGAAAGTTTTCCGAGGATCGACTTTGCAAGCGCGTTCTGTTCGGTATCGCGCGCTTTTTCTATCGAACGTTTTACACTTTCCGGAAGCTCGTAATTTGCTTCCGTAAGGAGCTTTTCAACAGTTTCTTTTATTGTTTCCGTACTTATTTTTCTCATCTTTTTCGTCCTTATCCGTTGAAATCGTTATAGAAATATAATGCGTCGGGATCTTTATAGCCGTATTCCTGCGCATATTTCTCCATCATATCGTCGCTCGGAGTTTCAAGGTCGTTTTCCTTTTTATCATTCTCGTATGTGATTTTTTCGAGGTTTTCTTCAAGATCGCTTATCTGTTTATTTAATGTGTTTATATCTATCTGCTGTTTTATTCCGATAATAAGAAGAAACAAAATGATAACGGTGATAATTATGTATTTTAATGTTTTCATAAATCCTCCCGTCCTTTACAGTCCCGCTTTTGCGATACTCCTTCGCTTTCTTGCAGTATAAGCGAAAAGCTTAAATTTTTCTTTTTCCCGCGATATAAATTCAAACGTGATTTTTACAGGAACAAAAATCAGTTTGACAAATTTTATTATTAAGCCGATTATATGGCATACCGCTTTTATAAATAAGCGCGATACGGTTTTTTTATAAATGATAAACCCGAAAAACATTACCGGTATCTCGTACCATTTCATATTGCCGTCGTTGAAGGAATATGCGTTGAAGATGACTGTCACGGCGTTTATAATCATAAACAGAAAATCGTCGATGAATAAAATAACGCGGTTTTCTTTGAAAAAGCGGCGCTTTATGCAAAAAAAGTCCGATATTACGCCGCTTACAATTCCGCACGCGAAAAACGACAGAATAACGGGAAGCTGGCTTCTTCCGAAAAGAATATCCATTTTTCTTAACGGTTTTTACCGAAAATCTTTGAAAACATTCCTTTATCCGACGGCGCTTTTGGGTCGGAATAATATACTCCGTTGATTTTTCCTTCCGCAAACACCTTTCCTCTTTCAAGGTCAAGGGTTGTAATGCTTAAATTTTCCCCCTCAACAGTAAGAACGCTGTCCGTTACCGAAAGAGTAATAGAATATTCGTCAAAACTGTCAAGAGACACAACTCCTGTTATGTCAATGCTCTTTCTGTTGATAACGCTGAAATTTCCGTATGTGTTTTCCGTCATATGCATTCCGCCTTTCCGGTAAAGCATATGAGAAAAAGCAAAAATTTATTCTAATACCTTATACAATTCGGCGGCGGCTTCTTTTTTGACGGTTTCCTTTACGTCGGCAACTTCAAATTTGATTTTCTTTTCGCCGAATTCAATTTCGATAACGTCTCCGACCTTCACTTCATAAGACGCCTTTGCGCGTCTGCCGTTTACCGTTACGTGTTCGGCGTCGCAGGCGTTGTTTGCGGTGGTCCTTCTCTTTATGATTCTTGTGATTTTAAGATATTTGTCAAGTCTCATATCAATTATCCTTATTTATTCTCAAGCTCGGCGCTTTTTTCGCTTACAAATCCGTTATTGTAGTGATAAAGCGCTTCTTCGGAGTTTATATCCGAAGCGTAAGACAAATTTGCAATTTTGAAAAGCAGTTCTCCGAGCGTTTTTTCGTCAAGTCCTTCTTTTGCTTTTTCGAGGGCTTTTTCAATGTTGTCAAAAAGGATATTTTTGTCTTTTTCGACGTATCCGCCCTCTTTTTTATATTTTGAAAGGAGTTTTTCCGCTCTTATAAGTGACGGAAGAGTCATACTTACGCTTTCAAGCTCCTTTTTTGCGCTGTCGCGGTGCTTTTCGCCCTTCTTTATAATGTCCCAGTTGTTAAGCACTTCGGCGGAATTTTTCACAACCACGTCTCCGAAAACGTGCGGATGTCTCAGAACCATCTTTTTGCATATTCCGTCGGCAACATCGTCAACGTTGAAGAATCCGTCTTCTTCAAGGATTCTCGCATGGAAAAAGACCTGGAAGAACACGTCTCCGAGTTCCTCTTTCATAAGTTCCCTGTCGTCGTTGTCAAGTCCCTCGATAAATTCGTAAGTTTCCTCGATTATCGCGTTTCTTATACTCTTGTTCGTCTGTTCCCTGTCCCACGCGCAGCCGTCGTCGGACCTGAGTATTTCAACGAGCTCTCTTACGTCGTCAACGTTATATTTTTCCTTATTCCTGAAGTTTTCGATTCTTTCTTTCATTTCCATACTTTTCACCGACCTATGCGCTTTTTTCAAGTAAATTGAATTTATCCATTACCTTGCAGACCTTTTCTCCCTTAGGCAGCATGAGAATATCTTCCCTGTTCACGCCCTTTGAAAGTAAGAGAACGACTATATAAACCAAACCCGCAATCGCTATTGAAACGAGTGTTGTAATCCTTACCGAAAGGTAGCCCGAAATGAAGTTTGAAAATACAAGAGCAACGGCTCCGCACGCAATTCCCGCCAAAAGCGGTTTTAAGAATATCCTTCTAATTCCCGGGACGTAATGCGTGTATTTTATTACGAAAAATACGTTGAACGACATTATAGTAAAATATCCCGCCGCAGTTCCGATTGCCGAGCCCATAATTCCTATATCGGGTATAAGCGTGAGAAAATAAGTGCAGAGTATTTTCATCAATATGCCGGCAGACGTCGATATAATCGTCTGTTTTTCATATCTGTAAGCCTGGAGAATGGAATTTGTAATGGATATAATTCCCAAAAAGAATATTGCGCTTGCCACAACCGAAAGCGCGGGAGCGGTAAGGTCAACGGAGTTAGTTATGCCGCGTCCCGTATCAATCTGTTCTTTGTTGTATAAAAACGCTATTATGAATTTCGACATCGTTCCCATACCGATAGCGCACGGCACGGCTATTATCGCCGCCATTCTGAAAGCCGATTCCATCTGCTTTACGCAGTCCTCTTTCTTATTCGCGGCAATAGACGACGACAGCGCCGGTATAACGCTTATCGCAAACGGATAAATAAAGGTCGGCGTCATATTGAAAAGAGGTATTACTATCGACGTATAAGCGCCGTAGAAGCTCGTAGCCGCTTCCTCGGTGATACCCGTCTTTATGAGCTGGCGCGCCATGATGAGCGTGTCAACGGTATTTGTAAGTCCCATAATTGACGAAGCGAGAGCAATAGGCAGCGCCGTGAACACAAGCTCTTTAAGCAGATCCTTTGTGTCTCGCACCGTCATATTCTCGGAATCTTTCGCCATTTTCCTATAATCCGCCGAGGAGTTGTACATAAGTTTTACAATATAGATGTAAACCGTGGCGGCAAAAACACCTATCGTTACGCCGGCAATAACGTATGCGGCGACAACGTCGAGGGAATATCCCTTTTTAACGTAGAAAAACCATGCTGCAAAAAGTCCTATACCAAGCTTGCCCGCAGCTTCTATTACCTGCGACACCGCAGAGGGCACCATATTTTGTAAACCCTGAAAATATCCGCGGTACGCCGAAGAAAGACAGATGAAGAACAGCGTGGGCGCAATCGCAATCATTGCGAGATACGATTCGGGAATTTTCGAAAAATCAGCGAAGAATCTCGAAAAAGCCATCATTACGATTGTTCCCGCAAGGCCCACCGTAAAGAAGAGCCAATAGGATATTTTGAATATCTTTTTTACTTCTTTTATGTTGCCGACCGTTTTGCTTGCGGCAATCATTCTTGATATTGCAACG
>JAGDBE010000120.1 GCA_017959195.1 Clostridia bacterium
CGCGGCGTCGCCGCGGCTTTTTTCAACTCATCAATAATTTGCGGTGGTATTTCCGCCGGAGTGCTTGGAATCTACTCCCATGTCGCTCTCAAAGCCGTCTATGGCGTCGCTCACACTTCTTGCGGCGTCGCCCGCAACTCCGTCAAGCGACATATCGGTGTCGCTGTATGCGTCGCCCATGCCGCCGTCCGCGCTGCCGTTATTGGTGTTTACCTGACCGTAATTGTCCGTATTGTTGCCGGACGCGGTGTCGGCTTTATTTGAGCAGGAGAGAAGGCAAAGGGTGAGAATCGCGCAAACCGAACCCAAAATCAACATTTTACAGGTAGTTTTTCTGCTTTTCATAATAAATCTGCTTTCGTGCCGGTGATATAATCCGCAGAAAGCCTCCTTTCTCGAATTATGGCAAAATGAACCCTGAATGATTTTTTTCAAACGGGTCTGTTTCTATTATGGGATAAAACTGATTAAATATTATCGAAATTTTATTCATTTTTCGGGAATTTTTGAAAAAACACTCGCATTTGACTTTTGAGACAATAAAATATATAATGGAGATGAGGTAAAAAACAAAAAGAAAGGAAAAAGGAAAATGAAGATAATAGATTCCCTTAAAAAATCTTCGGCAGGCGTAATAAAGACGTCGAAGAGATTTCCGATGACGTTTGTTTGTCTTGCCGCAGTTTTTATTATGATGACGCTTCTCATTTTTTCCGATTTTGACAGCGAGGACATAGGCTTTTTTATGATAGCGCTCATATGCGGCGCGTTTTTCGCGCTGTGCCTTGAACTTGCGGCGGAAAAATTATCGGGCAGATGGAACCGCACGCTGCTTTACGTGCTGTCAACGCTGCTGCCCGTAGTTATGGTATTCGTAATGTTCCTTCTTCATTACATGATAGATGAAGACTACCACTTCATATACGTTTTCGGCGTAATTGGCGTAAGCGTGATTGCAAGTCTTGTAATGATGATAAAAGACGCGGAAAAACTCGAAATTTTCCCGATTCTCATAAAGTCTTTTCTGCTTGCGTTTGCGATAGGGCTTATATTGTTTGCGGGAACGTCGCTGTGCGTATTTGCGTTTGACTCGCTGATATTCGAATTTGACGACGTGGAACAGGTATACATGATGCTTGCGAATATTTCGTGGTTCGTAGGCGCGCTTTTATTCCTCTCTCACGTCTTTTCAGACGAAAGAGACGAGCACAACAGGTCAATTGCGTACAAAATAGTATTTCTCTACACAGAACTTCCGATTTATCTGCTGCTTATTGCGATTTTGTACATTTATCTGCTGAAAATAATAGCAAGCCTCGACATCCCGTCGGGCGGAATAAACATGTTCGCATCGCTTGCGAGCGCGTTTTATATATTCAACTGCGCCGCGCTGAAATGCTACGACAAGGAAAACAAATTCGCCTCGTTTTATATAAAAGCGGGCGGAATAATAATGATTCCCGTAATTATAATGCAGTGCGTTTCCCTGGGAATACGCCTTTACTACTACGGACTGACGTCGGCGAGAATGCTCTCGGTTTGCTTTATTATCGTAACGCTGATTTTCGTTATATCGTCGATTATCAGAAAGTTCAATTTCAAGACGGCGCTTGCGTGCTCGGCTGTAATTGTCGGAATAGTGATGCTCACGCCGTTCAATATAATCAATATCCCGGTTAAAAGCCAGGAGAGAATCCTTGAAAAGACGCTTGCGTCGGCAGGACTTTTTGACGAAAACGGCGAAATAATACCCGCGTCTGATATCGATTCCGTAAGCATGCAGGACAAACAGAAAATTACAGGCGCGTTCGATTATCTGAGATACACGCCCGCAAAACTCAAGGATAATCTGGAGATTGTCAAGTACGCCGACTTCAACGAGCTCTTCGGCTTCGGACGCGTTTACGGAACCTACGAGGAGCCGTGGTACGGCAACGACGTGAATTATTTCTGGTTCGGCAATACCTTCGCCGAGAAGATGCTCGATATTTCGGAGTATAAGTCGATGGTTTACGTCTATTACGACTATAGAAGCGACGTCGTGGATTACTATGACGACGACCTTTACTATTCGCGTAAGGATTTGGCCCCCGAAGAGACCGAAATTGTCGAAAAATCGCCGCCGGAAGATATTAATACGAACGAGAATTACGGCATAGACTTTATGAAGATAGCCGATATGCTGATAGAAAACAGCGAAGGAACGAATTATACCGATAATCTCGTGATACCCGTCGACGACGAAAAGGACTTCATTTTCATCCACGCCGATATGTCGAAATATATTTCAACCGGCGAATATAAGTCGATTTATATGTCGGGATACGTTCTGTTCAAATAAGGACAAAAAAGAAAGAAACACCGCCTGAAAAGGCGGTGTTTTTGCATCCGTACGGTATATTCAATTATTGGGTAATGTCAAAATAGCCGTGCAAACGGCACTTTTTGTAATCGACAGCCAGAAGCTTGACCTGGTTGCCGCCTATTTTTTTGACGTATTGCGAAACGCACTCTTTTGCGATAAGCTGTTCCATAGCCTTTTTGGCAACGGACTTGTCAACGCCGTGTTTGAGTGAAACGGCGTCGATGGTTTTCATAAAAGTGGGGCGCGCGTTTCTGTTTTCCTTTGAAAGTGTGTAAATGCTTTCGATAATCTGCGAGCAGACGGGAGCAAGCTCGTCGGGCTCTATTTCGCGGACGAAGGACGCCGCGGTTTTAAGCTGGTTCGAAAAAGCGTTTTTGACACCGTATACGCCTACCTGCTTTGAGCAGACGTTCTTGAGAAACAGGACAACAGATGAAAAATGACTGTCGCCGGTAAAAATTATGTAGGTGTCGATTTTGTTGTTGCTGTAAGCGGTCTGATAAATCTTGTCGAGCATTATAAAGTCGGTAAAATCTTTTTTGAAATGACCGCCGCCGTTTTTGGTTTCGACAATATCGTTTGTAAACCCTCTGATCTTGTGCATTTCGTTCTGAAGGGAAGAGTTTGAAAAATCGCCGAAAAACGTATAGGAAACGATATTGTAATTTTTCTTGATTTCTTCCGTGAAAGCTTCAATGTCGGGCTTTACGTGAAAGTTTTTGTCAAGAGATATGTACCAGTGCTCGTAGTCTATGAATATCGCCGCGTTTTGCTTTTCCTGCATGCGCTTTGAAAAAAACTTGAAAATCAGAATTCCTCCTTTGATAAATTAAGCATACAGTACGGATAGCAAAGATATTATAACATGAAAAATAAAAAAATTCAACCTTTTTTGATTTTGTGAGATAATCCCTTGACAAAAGAAAGGTTACATGATATAATCAAAAAGTCTTTTGGGATAACAAACGAATAAAGAAGAAACTCGGAGAAGTCGCGTAGCTGGTCGAGCGCGCACGATTGGAAATCGTGTAACCGTCAGAAGCGGTTCGAGGGTTCGAATCCCTCCTTCTCCGCCATGATCGGGCAACAAGCCCGAACCCTGAAAACCCTTGAGAAATCAAGGGTTTTCGCCTTTGAGCGTTTGTCAAAGGAAGAAAAAGAGTTGAATTATATCTTTCACAAAAGCGATTGATACTTTTCCGGAACATAACGCAATATCAAAAGTGCAGTTTGAAAAAAGTCTGAACGATCTGACTGAAAAGAGGCACTAGGAAGAATACATTAACATACAATAAGGGTGATAAAATGCCGTTAAAACTGATAAGAGAAGATATAACAAAACTGACTTGCGACGCCATCGTCAACGCCGCAAACTCCACTTTTCTCGGCGGCGGAGGTGTGGATGGCGCAATACATGAAGCGGCCGGGAATGAGTTATTGCTTGAATGCGAGAAGCTCGGCGGATGTAAGACCGGCGAAGCAAAAATCACCACGGGCTATAAGATTCCAAGTAAATTCGTAATCCCCACGGTCGGTCCGAGGTGGGAAGGCGGATATAACGGAGAAGAGGAACTGCTACGCTCCTGTTATCGTAAAGCTCTTGCCATCGCAAAGGAAAACGAATTTGAAAGTATCGCTTTCCCGCTGATTTCCTCCGGCGTTTACGGGTATCCGAAAGATCAGGCGCTTAAAGTTGCCGTTGACGAAATCACCACGTTTTTAATTGAAAACGATATGCTGGTTTATCTTGTGATCTATGATAAATCCGCTTATCAGATCAGTAAAAAACTCTTCGACGACATTGCAGCCTTCATAGAAGATAAATATGTTGACGATCACTTTGGATTCAATTATAGAAACAGAGCGTCAAAAGAAAGCGCTGTGCTTGGCGCTTTGGAGTGTGAACCTTTTGACAGCGACGCTTTTACAGGGAAAACACAGGTTTTGAAACCGTTGCAGGCGTCAAAGAAAAAGAAGTCCTCTTTGGATGACGCGCTGAAAGATATTGACGAGAGTTTTTCCGAAATGCTGCTTCGCAAGATTGACGAAAAAGGTATGACCGACGCCGAGTGCTACAAAAAGGCGAACATCGACCGAAAGTTATTCTCTAAAATCAGAAGCGACCGGCTCTACAAGCCGAGCAAGATGACTGCACTCGCCTTTGCCATTGCTCTGGAGCTTCCCTTAACGGAAACCAAAGACATGCTGATGAAGGCCGGCTTTGCGCTGTCCCACAGCAACAAATTCGATATTATCATTGAGTATTTCATTACTAACGGAAACTATGATATATTTGAAATCAACGAGGCTCTGTTTGCCTTTGATCAGGCGTTGCTGGGTGTGTAAAAGACTTAACTCGGGATTTGCGGAGGCGACAGATGACGAAAAAACTGTTTTTACAGGCAATTGTCAAATTTATTTCCGGCTTGTTTTTATTCGGATTACTTCTTTTTGTGCCGGCGGGAACGGTCAAATATCCGAACGGCTGGCTATTGATCGCCGTCTTATTTGTTCCTATGTTTGCAGCCGGAATCATTATGACGTTCAAAAACCCCGATCTTCTTAAAAAGCGCCTGAATGCAAAGGAAGAAGAAAAAGAGCAGAAAGCCGTTGTAGCGTTCAGCGGAATGATGTTCCTGGCAGCGTTTGTTACTGCGGGACTTAATTTTCGCTTTCAGTGGTTCCTGCTTCCGAGGTGGGCGGTTATCATAGGAACGGCGGTGTTTCTTTTGGCTTATGCCATGTACGCCGAGGTGCTGAGGGAAAACGCCTATCTTTCCAGAACGGTAGAGATACAGGAAAATCAAAAAGTGATCGATACGGGTTTATACGGCGTTGTCCGTCATCCAATGTATTCGGCAACGCTGTTTTTGTTCTTGTCAATGGGGATCATTCTCGGATCGCCGATTTCGTTTGCGGTCCTGTTTCTGTATATCCCTATTATCGCAAAACGAATGAAGAACGAAGAAAAAGTCCTCGAAGAAGGGCTCGATGGATATAGAGAGTATAAAAAGAAAGTAAAATACAAAGTGATACCGTTTGTTTGGTAAGCGCATAAGCCGGCAAATTGCGGTTTGGAGAAGTAAATATGATTTCAGAAACGGAGAGATTGATCCCGCGGGAGAGATAAGGAGCGATCGTTAAATAGATGAACGCCGCTTAAAACAGTTGTCGCTTTGTATGCGACCTAAACGCTAAATCAATCCGCTATAATGTGGTCGTAAGGTTGAGAAACCAAACGATCACATTATTTTTTCGGAGGTATCAAAAAATGGAAAAGGTCAAAAACAACATCACGGAACTGGTATTCATTCTTGACAGGAGCGGATCGATGGAAGGTCTTGAAGGCGATACGATCGGCGGATTCAATTCGCTGATCGAAAAGCAGAGAAAACAGGACGGCGAATGCTACGTCTCCACCGTACTCTTCGATAATGTAAGCGAAGTCGTTCACG
>JAGDBE010000121.1 GCA_017959195.1 Clostridia bacterium
AAAACCGTTTTTTACTGAAAACCGCAAAAAAGCAATGCGGCAAAAAGCCTTTTGCCGCATTATCGTTTATTTTTATCTTTTTTTGGCGAAAACGCGAAAACAAGCAGTATTGCCGCAAGAGAACCCGCAAAATCGAGAACTATATCGGAAACCGCGCTGCCTCTGCCGGTAAAATACTGTATGTACTCGTCGGTTACCGCCGAAAAGAGCGCCGCAAACGGCGGCAGAAACGCAAAACTCTTTCCCGCCGCGTCTTCTATGTTGTTTTTCAGCAGGGAAAACATAAGTCCCAGCGTGAAAAATTCAAGAAAATGCGCCGTTTTTCTCACAAATGCGTGAACCGTATCGAAATCCAGTTTGTCCTTTGAATCGAATAATTTCTTTATTATTTCGGTAATATACGTACTGAGATGTCCCGAGCTTCCTCTGTCAAGCACGGAGTTGCCCCATATGAATGCGAGCATGAACGCTGTGAGTATGCTGAAAATTATTATTCTTCTTTTTGCTTTGGTATTCATTTTTATCACCGCCTTACTCCATTTTTATTATAATAATACCATATTATTCCCTTTTTGTACAGCCGCATTGTTTTTTGAGAAAAATTATATTAAAAATAGTTAATTAATTGTAATTTTTTTGTATTTTGAATTGAAAAATTTTGTATTTTAATGTAAAATAAGATGGTTGGATTTTTTTTGAAAGTAGGTAGACGGCAATGCAAAAAATCGGATTTGACAACGATAAATATCTGAAAACTCAATCAAAACACATTGAGGATCGGATTGAAAAGTTTCACGGAAAACTTTATCTCGAACTCGGCGGAAAACTTTTTGACGATTATCACGCGTCCCGCGTGCTGCCCGGCTTTCAGCCCGACAGTAAAATCAAAATGCTTCTTCACCTTGCCGACAGATCCGAAATCGTCATTGCAATAAATGCCTGCGACATCGAAAAAAACAAAGTAAGAAGCGACATCGGCATCGCTTACGATCAGGACGTCATCCGTCTCATAAACGCATTTTCTAATATGGGACTCTACGTCAGCAGCGTCGTTATGACGCAGTATTCCGGTCAGTTTGCCGCCGACGTCTTCAAGAAAAAATTAACTAATCTCGGAATAAACGTCTATCTACACTACCCGATAGTCGGCTACCCCAACAACATCGACTTTATCGTAAGCGACGACGGCTACGGCAGAAACGAATACGTAAAGACGACAAAACCCCTCGTAATCGTTACTGCTCCCGGTCCCGGAAGCGGCAAGCTCGCAACCTGTCTTTCACAGCTCTACCACGAGCACAAGAGAGGAATTTTGGCGGGATACGCGAAGTTCGAGACCTTCCCGATATGGAATCTTCCCTTAAAGCACCCCATAAACCTCGCTTACGAGGCGGCGACGGCTGACTTAAACGACTTAAACATGATCGACCCGTTCCATCTCGAAGCGTACGGCGAAATGACCGTCAACTACAACAGAGACGTCGAAGCGTTCCCGCTTCTGCGCGCGATACTCGAACAGATTCTCGGCAAGAGCCCCTACAACTCGCCCACCGATATGGGCGTAAACATGGCGGGCTACTGCATTATCGACGACGAGGTCGTGCAAGAGGCGGCAAAAAAGGAAATCGTCCGCAGATATTACAAGGTAAGCTGCGACAAGGCGATGGGGCTCGTCGGCGAAAGCGCCGTGATAAAGGCGGAGTCGATAATGAAGCAGGCGGGCGTTTCGAGCGATTCGCGCCCCGTTGTAAAGGCGGCGCTCGACAAATCAAAGATGGCAAACGCGCACGCCGTTGCGATTGAGCTTCAGGACGGCAAGATAGTTACAGGCAAAACGACCGAGCTCCTCGGTTCTGTTTCGGCGGCGCTTCTTAACGCAATGAAGATTATGGCGGGCATTCCGGACGAGGTTCCGCTGCTTGCGCAGTCTGTTATAGAGCCTATAATCAAGCTCAAGCGCGAAATATTCAACGCCGCGTCCTCGCACCTCGACTCAAACGAAATGCTTATCGCGCTTTCGAGCTGCGCGGTCATGAATCCGCAGGCGGCGCTCGCTTTAAGAAAGATAATCAACCTAAAAGGCACCGAACTTCACTCGTCGGTAATGCTTTGCGAGGAGGACGAGCAGGTACTTAAAAAACTCGGCGTAAATTACACCTGCGAGCCGATTTACAGAACGAAAATACATATAAACAATTCGATATGAAAATAAAAAAACGCTTTTCTCACGAAAAGCGTTTTTAATTTACCTTTTTTAATTATCTTTTCTCCAGACCATCTTGTTTACCACGCCGACGTAGCTTTGAATTATCTTTACCACCTTCGACGATACGTTTTCTTCGATATAGTCGGGAACGGGGATTCCGTAATCTCCGTTCTTATTCATTTCAACGGCTGTTTCAACCGACTGAAGCAGTCCTTTTTCGTCTATTCCCGAAAGAATGAAGCACGCCTTGTCAAGCGCCTCCGGGCGTTCCGTCGAGGTTCTTATGCAAACCGCCGGGAACGGATGTCCGACAGACGTAAAGAAGCTGGATTCCTCAGGCAGCGTGCCCGAATCGGAAACCACGCAGAAAGCGTTCATCTGCAGACAGTTATAGTCGTGAAAACCGAGGGGCTCGTGTTTTATCACGCGCTTATCGAGCTCAAAGCCCGTCGCTTCAAGTCTCTTTTTGGAGCGCGGATGGCAGGAATAAAGCACGGGGATGTCGTATTTTTCAGCCATCTTGTTTATCGCGGAGAATAAGCTCAAAAAGTTCTTTTCGGTGTCGATGTTTTCCTCTCTGTGCGCCGAAAGCAGTATATATCTGCCCTTTTCAAGTCCGAGCCGTGCGTGGATATCGGATTTCATTATCTCATCGAGATTGTTATGCAAAACCTCCGCCATGGGAGAGCCGGTAACGTAGGTTCTCTCCTTCGGGAGTCCGCAGTCGGCAAGATATCTTCTCGCATGCTCTGAATATGCAAGGTTGACGTCGGAAATTATGTCAACTATTCTTCTGTTCGTCTCTTCGGGCAGACATTCGTCTTTACATCTGTTTCCGGCTTCCATATGGAATATCGGAATATGGAGTCTCTTTGCGCCGATTACCGAAAGGCAGGAATTTGTGTCGCCGAGTACAAGCACTGCGTCGGGCTTTATTTCGGTCATGAGTCTGTACGACTTTGCGATTATGTTTCCGCAGGTTTCGCCGAGGTCTTCGCCCACCGCGTCGAGATAAACTTCCGGGTCATCAAGTTTCAAGTCCTTGAAAAACACGCCGTTCAAGTTATAGTCGTAATTCTGTCCGGTATGCGCCAAGATTACGTCGAAATATTTTCTCGTCTTGTTTATAACCGCGGCAAGACGTATTATTTCGGGGCGCGTGCCGACGATTATCAGAAGTTTAAGTTTTCCGTTTTCTTTCCATTTAACGTTTTCAAACATTTTTCAACCCTCTTCCGAAAGTCTTTCCTGGATGTATTTCAGGCTTGCGATTTTTTCTTTCGTCTGCGCAACGTCAAGGAGCGTGGTGTTGTTTGAATTGAAGTCGGTGAGAGTGTTTCTCGCCTCGTCGCCTTCCTTGAAATATTTATCGTAGTTCAGTCCGCGGTTGTCTGCGGGAACGCGGTAAAAGTCGCCCATATCTATCGCTCTTGC
>JAGDBE010000122.1 GCA_017959195.1 Clostridia bacterium
ATGGTTATAGGGAGCTGGTGCTGCAAAAGTGTCAGCAAGATAAAACAGAAACAAGGAGCACGGAATTATGAGAATTTTGGTATTGAACGGAAGCCCGAAAAAGAAGAGCGATACCTTCAGAATGACGGAGCGCTTTTTGAAGGGATTGAATAACGTGTCGGAAAACGAAATCGACGTAATAAACGTGATAGAAAAGAATATCGCGCCCTGCCGCGGCTGCTTCGGATGCTGGTGGAAAATGGATTGCCATTGTACGATAGACGACGACCAGAATGAAATTTTGGATAAATATAGGGAAGCCGACCTCATAATCTGGAGTTTTCCGCTTTACTGCTACGGAATGCCCTCACACTTAAAGGCGGTGCTCGACCGAACGATTCCGCTTGTTAAACTGAAAATGATTAAAGAAGAAGACGGAAGCGTCCGTCATGAAGCGCTTGCCGATTTTTCAAAAATGCATACGCTCGTTCTTTGCGGCTGCGGTTTTCCCGACTGGGACGGCAATTTTGACAGCCTGCGTATGCAGTGTAAGCAGTGCTTTGTTAATCCTCAAATGGTATGCGTGCCGGAAACTCCGATGTTGAACGCGCCGGGAGCCTCCGACGTCGCCGAAGCGCTGTTATGCCGATTTGAAAAGGCGGGCGAGGAGTATGCAAAATCTTTTGCGCTTTCGCCCGAGACCGTAGCGTCTCTTGAAACCCCGATGATACCCAAAGACGAGTATATAAACATCGTGAACGGGAATTAAACAGTCGATAATTTAACATAAAAAGCTTTGGAGAAATCCAAAGCTTTTTTTCTTGTATTTTCATAAAATCCGTCTTTAAAAATTCGACAAAATGTTGACTTTTTCTAAAAAATGTGATAAATTATTCTTAATGAGTTTTATGTAGGTGTTACGTATGATTGCATTAAAAATATTGCTTTGGATAATAGCCGCAATACCGGCGCTCGTAATCCTTTATTTCGCATTTCTGTATATTACGACGCTGTTTGTGAGCGACAAGAAAATTTACGATAAAAACAGTAAATTTTACCGTTTTTTGCTGAATTTTTCAACCGCGTTGGCGATGAAAATCGTGCGCATAAAAACGGTATGCACGGGATTTGAAAAAATACCCGAAAACACGAGATTTTTGCTTGTCGGAAACCACCGCTCGAAATTTGACCCGATTATTACGTGGTATCTTTTCAAAAAATATGATATGGCGTTTATTTCCAAGCCCGAAAACTTCAAGGTGCCGTTTTTCGGCAAAATAATAAGAAAATGCTGCTTTATGCCGATAGACAGGGAAAACGCGAGAAACGCGATAGAAACGGTAAACCACGCGGCGCTTCTTATGAAGAACGACGAGGTCTCCATAGGCGTTTATCCCGAGGGAACGAGAAGCTTTTCAAACGAGCTTCTGCCTTTTCACGACGGCGTTTTGAGAATTGCGCAGAAGGCGTACGTTCCCGTCGTAGTGCTTTCGGTAACGGGAACCGAAAAAATAAAAAAGAACTATCCTTTTCATAAAACGACCGTTTATTTCGATATCCCTTCCGTGTACGACAGGGATACGGTAAAAAAAGAAAGAACTGCCGAGCTCGGCGTTCAAATATATAACGACATAAAGGAATCAATAAAAAAAGGAGATGCAATGTAATGAAGTACTGTGTGTTGTATAATCCTCTTGCCCGCAACAGCACGTGCGAAGAATCGCTTGAAAAGTTAAAGGAGTTTTTGTCGGAAGACGATTTCGTCGTTGAAGATATGACGAAAATAAGCTCGTATAAAGACTTTTTTGCGTCGCTCGACCCCGAAAGAGGCATAATCGTATGCGGAGGAGACGGCACATTAAACCGCTTTGTCAACGATACCGACGGCATAGATTATAAAAACGACGTTTATTATTTTGCGGGCGGAAGCGGAAACGACTTCTGGAACGATTTGGGAAGAAAATACGGCGACGAGCCGATATGCATAAATAAATACATAGAAAACCTGCCTACCATCTTCGTAAACGGCATGCAGCGTAAATTCATAAACGGTATAGGCTACGGAATTGACGGCTACTGCTGCGAAGAAGGCGACAGACTCAGAGAAACGTCGGATAAACCGATAAACTATACGAGTATTGCGATAAAGGGGCTGCTTTACGCATTCAAACCGAGAAATGCGGAGCTTTCGGTTGACGGCGAGACAAAGAGCTATAAAAAAGCATGGCTCGTGCCGACCATGAACGGAAGGTTCTTCGGCGGCGGAATGATGCCGACGCCGGCTCAGGACAGACTCAATCCGGAACATAAGCTTTCGACGATGGTGTTCTACGGACACGGAAAACTGAAAACGCTTATGATTTTCCCGAACATATTCAAAGGCACGCACGTTAAAGACAAGAAAGTAGAAGTATTTACGGGAAAAGACATAACGGTTAAATTTGACAGACCGACGCCCTTGCAGATAGACGGCGAGACGGTTTCAAACGTTACCGAATATACGGTGCACGCCGCAAAAGCACCGGCAAAAGAAGAGACAAAAGAGTTCGCCGCAGTATAAAAAAATAAACCGGGTTGTTTTCAACCCGGTTTTTTATATGTTAATTATCAGCCTTCTGCGCTTTCCAGAATTTCAGCAGGGTCGATGTTTACCAAATTGCCCTTGAAGCAGTTCTTGTAGCAGGAATTGCATATAAACACTTCTCCGTCTTTGTACGTATGAGCGCCGGAGCAGCTTTTGTTGCAGAAATTGCATATATGCGAGCCGCAGGAAGCGAACGTAAGCGCAGCAAGTATGGCGATAAGTAAGCAAGCAATATATTTTTTCATAAGTCAAAACACCTCTTTTATAAACTGTTTATAATATACCATATTGCGCGGAAAAAGTCAATATTTTTACATAAAGAATACTTTTTCCTTGTGCGTGCATACCGAAAAGACAAGTCCCAAAGCAATATAGACGCTGAGCGCCGACGAGCCGCCGTAGCTTATGAACGGAAGCGTAAATCCGATAACCGGCATGATTCCGAGGCACATTCCGACGTTTTCGATTATCTGAATTACGAGCATCG
>JAGDBE010000123.1 GCA_017959195.1 Clostridia bacterium
AACATCAATAGTTATAAAGAATTTCGAGCTGCGGTCCCGACATATACGGAAGCGGGTCAACCGTCGAGCCGTTAATTATGATTTCAAAGTGGACGTGCACGCCCGTTGCGTTGCCCGTCGAGCCGAGAGTCGCAATCTGCGAGCCCTGCGCTACGCTGTCGCCCACTTCAACCGTAATTGTGTCACAGTGCGCGTATCTCGTTACGGTATCTTCGTCGTGGCGGATGAGGACGTAATTTCCGTATCCTCTCGTTACCCCGACGTCAATGACTTCTCCCGCGTCTGCGGCAACGACCGGATCTCCCCTCGTTCCGCAGATATCGAGTCCCTAGTGGAAATTGTAACTTCCTCCGAGAACACGCCAGCCGTACAGGCTCGTAATGCGTCCCTTATACGGATAAATGTAGGTTCCCGTCGGCAGATAGTCGTCTTCCTCGCCCTCGACCGGCTCTCTCGTGCCGACTCTTACGACCTTGGAAACCGGCTCTTTGGTGATTTCCTCGCCGATTACCTCGACTTTGACTTTCTTGCCTTTCATATAGGTAACCCTGCTCGTAACCTCTTTTACGCCGTCTTCGCCGGGCGTTTTGAGTCTTCTGAGTCCTCGGCGCATCGACGGGTCGTCGACGAGTTTCGTCTCGTAAGGAATGTCAATCTTTTCGACTTCCGTGCGCACGAAAACGAGGTCAACCGACACGTTTTCGCCTCCCGACGGAGCCATGGCGCTAACAACGCTGCCGTCTTCGGAAGTGCCTCCGCCCGTTCCGAGAACGTTTGTGTAATCTATCGAATAGTTGAAATTAACCCTTTCGTTTGCGCGTTTTTCGAAATCGTCCCAGTTTATGAAATGCAGATGTTCCTTTATCTGCTTTTCGTCGTCCGCGCTGAACAGCGGAAGTGAGAAAAGCTCGCGTATTTCGCTTCTCGAAAGGAAGAAATCGCGCGGATACTTGTCGGAAATAATGGTAATGTTGTTGTTGAGTAAAATTTCGTCCTCGCCCACCGCGTTTACGCTGTAATAGTTGAAAAACGAGCGTTTCTGGGCGTCAAGGAAGTCGTCAACCGCGGTTTTGAGCCACGTTTCCGACTCGGTAACGGCGGCAAGCTTGCCGTCTATATAAAGTCCGTAGCCGTCCTTGATGTAATTCTGTAAGTATCCGTCGAAGATGGACGTGTCGCCCGGCAGGATAACGCGGTCCTTGTTGAACTTTTCGGGAACGAACTCTATGTCGCATTTAAGCACCGCCTGCGCGCCGAAGCGCTCTGTAAGGGACTTTTCATACGTTCTCTTTATCGAGAGAACGTCGTTTACGTTTTCGGTGCAGCCGACGTATTCGCCGTCAATATACACGCCTATCGCGTAGTCGTGTGATACGTCCGACGCAACGGCGTAAGCCGCGTACGCAATCACTCCCGCGGCGACGAGCGGCAGAACCACGCTTTTTGCGAATCTTGCAAGCACCCTTGCCGCCTTGTGCGAGCTGTCCATGTTCATGGGAATTCTTGCGATTTTTCTTATCGGCGAGGTTATTTTTCTGTACGCCTTGCGCACTCCCTGCGCGAGCGACGAGGTGAAATTCATCGTCGCAAGCGACATCGACCAGAAATTCGTCTTATGGGTCGTCTTTTTGTCCGACGACCATTCGTGCGGATGCTCGGGCACCGACTCGTACTTTTTCTTTATCGCTTTTTCGGAGGCCTCGTATTTGTTGTGGCAAAGCACGTAATACGCGTTGAAAGCGCTTTCAAAACGCTTTACTCCGCCTTCGCGGAAAAGTTTATAAAGTTTTATAAAATTCGTGCCCGACAAAATTGTTTCACGTGAAACAATTTCGCTTTCCGACGGATTTCCGTTTTCGAAACCGAAGCTTTGTCCGTTTTCGTTCAAAGCGCTTAACCTCCTTTTTTCAAAAGTTTTCCTTATTATAAATAATACGGCACTTTGGTATTATACACCAAACAAACGAAAAAATCAAGTCCGTACCGTTTTTTCGCTTTTTTGAATAATTTTAAGCCGTTTCGGAAACAATACAAGCGTGCGATACACAAATAATTTTTGGAGGTAATATTATGTCGCCGAAAGAACTTCTCTATATCGAAGACGCGCTCTCACACGAAAAGGAAATGAAGGACCTCTGCGCAGGCCTTGCGCCTCAGATTGCCGACCCGGACCTTAAAGCGTTCGTGCAGGGACTTGAAGCAAAGTGCGGCGCGAACTACTCAAAGCTGTACGGCGTGCTCTCGTCGGCTGCTTCCTTATAACGAAACGAAAGGATAATATTATGGACGACAAACTTATAATGAGCAACATTTTGAGCAGTACGAAAGGCGCCTGCGACCTTTTTATGCACGGCGCGATAGAATCCGCAACACCCGCGGTGCACTCGGCTTTCGCCGCGGTTTTCAACGACACGCTCTGCGCACAGAACGACATCTATAAGAAGATGAGCGCAAAGGGCTGGTATCCCGAAGCAAAGGCGGAACAGCAGAAACTCGACGCTGCAAAGCAGAAATTCAGCTCGTTTTAATACCTTAAAAAAGAAAATCACGGCAAAGCCGTGATTTTTCTTGTTCTCTGCTTGGTTTACATAATTCTTTTCGGTTAAAAATTCAGTATTTGCGGCTGAGGATTACGTAGGCAACAAGGTAGATTACGAGCATGCCGCACATGATGTAAGCGCATAACTGCGCCGCCTCCGCCATGCCGAAAAAGCGCAGTACGAGCGAAGTTACGGCAATGCCGACAATCGAAAGGTAGTATGCAAAAGACTTCGCTTTTCC
>JAGDBE010000124.1 GCA_017959195.1 Clostridia bacterium
CAATATTTGGAAAGCGAGCAATTCTTCAGCCGACAAATTTATTGTTAGATATATTTTCAGAAAGATACATAAGCATTTAATCTGATACTGATCAACATCATAAAATCCACTAACGAAAAAAACGTTAAACCACTTGACAAACAAGAAAAACGGTGCTAAAATAAAGTGTAGTTAATAATTGTGCTAAATTGGAGACGAATTATGAATTATATCAAGCGCGACTTGGAAAGAAAATTTCTTCATATGAGCTCTGCTTTTAAGGCGGTTATGGTAGTGGGTGCAAGGCAGGTCGGAAAGTCTGAAATGCTTAAGCATCTTGCCAAAGATCAAAACAGAACTTATGTAACGATGGACGACAATCAACTGCGCACGTTTGCACGAACGGAGCCGAGATTATTTTTGCAGACATATCAGCCGCCCATCCTTATCGACGAGGTCCAGAAAGCCCCGGAACTTTTTGAAGAAATCAAAATAATATGTGATGAAAGCGACGAACGCGGACGGTTCTGGCTAACAGGTTCTCAAAGCAAGAAGCTTGTTAAAAAAGCCGGCGACTCTCTTGCGGGACGTCTCTGCATTTTAAAGATGTACAGTTTTTCTGTGAGAGAAAAGCTCGGCATTGCACCCGAAAACGACCTTGATTTTTCGCTCGGCTCGCTCGTATCAAGAAACAAACTGTTTCCACGGAACAATATCCTCGACACTTTCGATAATATATGGCGCGGAGGGCTTCCCGACGTTCAAAACAAGGACGACGAACAACTCGGCGAATACTTCAACTCATATATCGAAACGTACTTGATGCGCGATGCTGTTGACGACTACGGAATCACAGATACCGACGGATTCCGCAGATTTCTGCGCGCGTGCGCAGCGTTCTCCGGTCAGCTTATAAACTATAACGATCTCGGTGTTTCCGCAGGCGTTTCGGGAGTGACGGCAAAGGAATGGGTAAAAGTCCTTCAATCAATGGGAATTGTTTTTCTGCTTGAACCTTTTTCGTCGAATGAGTTAAAGCGCATTGTAAAAACCCCCAAGCTTTATTTCTGTGACACGGGGTTCTGCGCATATCTTTCCTCCTGGACGAGCAGAGATGTTCTGATGAACGGAGCAGCGAGCGGTCACTATTATGAAAACTACGTAATAGGGGAACTTCTTCGGAATTATGCATATGGTAAGAACACGGTCAATTTGAATTATTACCGCGATAACAAAATGAAAGAAATCGATCTCATAATCGAAGAATCAGGAATCCTACACCCCGTTGAGATCAAAAAGACGGCTTCTCCGGACAAAGGCGCGATCAAAGCTTTCTCGACTCTTAAAAGCGCGGGAAGAACGATGGGAAATGGCGCTGTAATATGTATGTCTGACGTTGTGCTGCCCATGGATGAAAACAACATCATCGTGCCGTCAAGTTTTATTTAAGTTGACGGCAAAATAGTCAGAGCAAATAAAGTTGAGTTTTAAATATCGCCGCGTTTCAAGCGGCGATATTTTTATGAACTTATCTGCTTACAGTAACTTACATCCGGCATCCCTCTGCGGGCTGTTTGATTGCAAATCGCGGAAATAATTATTGCTCATTTGGCCCGAAGAAGCGGAGGACGCGCAGTTTTCCGCGAA
>JAGDBE010000125.1 GCA_017959195.1 Clostridia bacterium
AGCTCCCTTGTGAGCTTTTCTTTGTATACGTCCGAAATCTTAATTTCATCGCTCTCTGACGCGGGGAAGGAGATATCAAAGACGTCTTCGCCCTGAAAGGATAAAAACGAAAAAATCGTAACGCATATGCACATACCGCAGACAAATTTTACGGCTTTCGTCATCTGAAAATCGGTCAGCGCTTCGCATAAAACCGAGGCGAATGCGACCGTTATTATGTTGATTATGTAAACGGATACGGAATTCATAGACTACACCACGCTGCTTATGAATGCGGAGAAAATTATAATTCCACAGACGGCGGAGAACAAAACTATAGCAAGAATTATGTTAATCGAAGAATTCACTCCGTCGAAAAACGAGGCGTGCTTCGGGAGGTTTGCGGTTTTTGAGATCAAAAGCAGGGCGAGCACAGAGAACTTCACGATAAAGACCGAGACGAACACCGGAATGGAGACGTAAATCAGGTAGGCGATTCCGAATCCGCCGCATACGTTATTTATCAAAGCAACGCCGGCGCTCACGGTTTTTATGCTTTCGCTGAGCATATTTCCCGCAACGGGAACGAGCTTTGCGGCGGAGAATCTGAGGCCTCTGAAAATGAGACTGTCGTTTGCCGTGCTTATTTTGATTATTGCAGACTGAATTCCCGAAAAAAGCGCGAATAAAACGCCTAAAAACCAGATACAAAAGGATTTTATAAAGTTGTTTATGCCCGAGAGTTGATTTCCCGACATTATTGAGGACAAGACCGAGAGGGAAAGAACGATTTTGGAAAGGGGAATAATAATATTCACCGCAAGCTGTTGGATAAGTGAGACGATAAAGGCGCAGGAAGCTGCCCCGGCGGCGCTCGAAACGGGCCTTGTGAAACTCTCCGACAAAACCATAGTACCCGACATCGCCGTAAGAAATGCGGAATAAGATGAGATATAATTAACTATGCTTGTGTAAATCGGCTTTATGACGTCAAGCGTCAGAAGCATAACTGACAGAAGGGAAGCAAAGCCGAGTATTTCTCCGCCCGACGCAAGATTTTTCTCAAAAACCGAGATTAACGCCGATATGAACATTACCGCCGTGATGACGGCAAGCGTCTTTCTTATGGCGGAAAAACCGCTTTTTACGCTTTCGTAAAAATATGAAAACACGTTTTGCGCATTCAGCGCTTCGAGCACGAGTTCGTTTGATGAAATTACGCTGTCCGCGTCGGTTATTTCGAGTCCCGAATTCAGTATTTCGGGAATTTTTTCGCCTTTGCAGACGGGGACGAGAAAGACGGAAAAAAGCAAAATTATGATTACTGTTTTTTTCATGATTAGCCCGATATTATTCCGGTTATTTCGGAAAAAGCGGTTTTTATAAGCGGGAGAGTGAGCGAGAGAACGAGGCATTTTCCCAGAAGCTCGATTTTTGAAGCAAGTCCCGCTTCTCCGCAGTCCTTTGATATCGACGACGCCGTCGAAAAAAGAAAGGCGACGGCGGTGCATTTGAAGAGAATTTCAAGCATACTTCCGAGGTTTTGAGATTTGTCGAGGCTTTTTACGTATTCTACTACGGGAAACAGCGCGTTTACCGATAAAAATATCAATATTATGCCGAGAAATATCCCTGTAAAAAGCGCGTATTCCTCTTTCGTTTTGCGGAAAAGAAGAATGCAGACAAGGCCTGCGATTATTGTCCCGATAATCTGATATATGCTCATATCAAAGTCCGAATACGCTTCTCACCGAAGAAAAGAGCCTGTCGATTTCGTTTATGAGCATTAGAAGCACGATAATTATTCCCGCAACCGTTACGAAAACCGATTGCTCGTCCCGCCCCGATTTTGAAAGAATTGTGTTTGCGACGGTAACGAGGATACCGACTCCCGCTATTCTGAGTATTAAGGATACGTCCATAATATTTTCCCTTTCGGCATTCGTTCTTTTATATGAGCAGAAGCGCGGCAAGAAGTCCGCAGAGTATGCCGAGCCGCCTGAAAAGCAGCTGCTTTACCGCTTCTTTTTCCGCGATTGTTTTTTCTTTTTCCTTGATGAGCTCCGCGTACCGCGCGCAAAGAGCGCTTTCGGAAGAGGAATATAAGCTTTTTCCGGCGCTTTCGGCAAAAGAGAGGTATAATTCGTACAGTTCCTCCGGAAGCTCGTCTTTTACCGAAATGAGCGCGTCTTTAAGACCGCTTTGGCGTAAAACCTTTAAAAAACCGTATTTTTCGGCGTCCGAATTGTTGAAATTCCCGTAAATGCGGTTTAACGGCAGTCTCCCGTTTTCAATGCAGTTCTTTATGTATAAAAGCAGTTCGTAAAGCGCTTTGCGGAACTTTCTTCTTTGCGTGATTCTTGCCGATAAATACGCGCCGCAGGCGGATATTGCGCTTGAAATGAGTATAATTCCCGTAATTTTAATCATATTCTTCTTTATTTTCGGAATACTTTTTCAGTATCCCGAAAACTCCGTTTTCGTTTCTTTGCAATACGTAAACGTATGAAAAAACCCCGTCGTCGAAGAGTTTTCTGAGCCACGGCTTTGAAAAAACGCTTTTCTCGTCTTTTCCGTGCACCGACGCAAAAAAGGTAACTCCTGAAACGTTTGCCTCCGAAATAATCCGCGCTTCCTCTTTAGAGCCGATTTCGTCGCAGATTATTATCTGAGGAGACATGACGCGCACTGCGCACTCAAGAGCCGTTTCCTTCGACACTCCCGACAGCACGTCGGCAAAACAGCCGAAAAAGTATTTTTCAATGAATATTTCGTCCCTCTCGTCGATTATAACGACCCTGAAAGGTCCGTATGAAGCCGATTTTCGTGAGAGCTTTATTGCAATATCGCGAAGAGATGTCGTTTTTCCGACTCCGGGAGGGGAGACGATAAGAACGCCCCTCTTTCCGATTTCGTCATTCGGAATTTTGGAAAAAAGACTGTCGGAACTGCCGAAAATATGATGCGGAATCCTTATGTTCAGGCTTGAAATTTCCGAAAATC
>JAGDBE010000126.1 GCA_017959195.1 Clostridia bacterium
GATCAAAAAATGAAACCGCTGCGTAAGCAGCGGTTTTTGTCATTTTCATTATTTTTTGATTTTCTTTCCGATGTTCTTGAACAAATTCCACAGCGGACCGGAGAGACATACCGAAGAATAAAGACCTGCAATGATTCCGACTATGAGCGGAAGCGCAAAGTTCTTTATCGACGTAACGCCGAGGATGTAAATCATTCCAACTGTAAAGAGCGTCGTAACCGTGGTATTGATCGAACGCCAGAGCGTTCCCTTGATACCTTCGTCAACTTTTTCTGCAAAGTCTTTTCCGCTCATCTTCTTATCGTTTTCTCTGATTTTATCAAAGATAATGAGTGTAGCGTTGATGGAGTAACCGAGAATTGTGAGAAGCGCTGCGATAATCGTTGAGTTTACGGGAAGCTGGAGCAGCGAATATGCCGCAACCATAACGAATATATCGTGCGTCAGACAAACGATAGCGGCGAATGCCGAGCTTATCTGGAATCTGAATGCGATATATACGAGCATTAAGAATACTGCAACACAAGTTGCGATAATAGCGGACTTTTTAAGTCCCGAACTTACTTCCGCACTTACCGTGTCGGTGGAAACCCATTTTGCGTCGGGGTATCTTGAAACAACCGCTTCTGTAATTTCAGAACGGAGCGTTGCGATAATTCCGGATGATTCAAGGGGAATTACGATATTCGAACCGTCGAGCTGAGCTTCTACCTTGCGGTCTGTAAGTTCTGCAATCTTTTCGTTTATTTTTTCAACATCTTCTTCGGTGAAAGCGGCGTCTTCATTTTCTTCGGTTGAAGCGAGACGGAATATGAGTTCGCTGTCTGTGCTTTCGCCCGAACGCACCGCGTTTGTATAAAGACCGAATATTGCGTTTTTAATGTTATCGGAAAGATCTTTCGAGTTGTCGTCTTCGTCAAGCACAAGCGTGCGGACGGTTAAGATATCTCTGTTTCCCGAAACACGAAGGGAAGAGAACTTGTCAGCTCCTATAATCGACTTGATGTCGGAAATTATGATTTCTTCGTCGCTCTTGGGTATTTCGGAACCGATATTATAGGTTACTTCCGTACCGCCGATAAAGTCGATGTCGAAGTTAAAGCCGCGAATAAAGAAGGATACAATACCTATGATCAGAACAATAATTGATATTGTGAAAAATATTTTTTGATTTTTGATAAAACTGAAATTTTTCATTATTACAGACCCCCTTCCTTATTCTTCCACATGGCCTGCTTTGGCGCCGAACAGTCTGGGACTGATTTTGAATTCAACCAAAGCGTACAGGAGAACTCTTGTAATTACGAGGGCTGTAAAGAGCGAGATCAGAACGCCTATGAAGAGCGTTTTTGCAAATCCCTGAACAGAACCTGTTCCGTAGTACCAGAGGACCACGGCGGCAATAAGAGTTGTGATGTTTGAGTCGAAAATCGCGGTGAAAGCTCTTTCAAAGCCTGCGCGGGACGCGGCTTTAAGCGTCTTGCCGAGATTCAGCTCTTCTTTTATTCTCTCATAAATGATGACGTTGGAGTCAACCGCCATACCTATCGTAAAGATGATACCCGCAATACCGGGGAGCGAGAGGTTGATCTTAGTTACGGAAAGTACGATTGCAAAGATTGCGGCGTATGCTATGAGGGATATGCACGATACAACGCCGGGAACTCTGTATATGAGAATCATATAAAGCATAACGAGAAGAATACCTATCGCGCCTGCGAAGATACTTGTCGAAAGCGCCTCGGAGCCGAGGGATGCGCCGACCGATCTGAGCTCATTTTCCTGGAATGCAACGGGCAGCTGACCCGAAGAAATAAGAGTTGCAAGTTCTTTTGCACTCTCTTCGGTAAAGCTTCCGGAAATAGAGCAGTGAGTATCGGAAATTGTTTCCGAAACGGAAGGACGCGAAATCGTCTCGTTGTCAAGTTTGATTGCTATATAGTTTTCACCTTCGGGCTTTGCGGCCATTCTCGACGTTGCGTCGGTGAACGCCTGCTTTGCCGTGTCGTTGAACTGAAGGGAAACGTACCATTCGCTTCCTACGGAATCGTTTCTTGCCTGTCCGTAAACTGCGTCAGCGGCGGCGATGTCTTTACCCTCAATTACCACGGTTCCTTCGGAATCCTCAAATACGAGTTTTGCGGTGGAGCCCAATGTCTTTACCGCTTCATCGGGATTTTCTATACCGGGTATTTCAATTCTTATCTGGTCTTGTCCGACCTTTGCAACGGTAGCTTCGTTGTAATTGAGGCCGTCAAGTCTTTTTCTCAAAATATTGATAGCTTTTTCAATGGCGTCGTCCATTGAAATTTCGCTGTTTTCTTCCGGTACTGCCTTAAAAGTAATAGAAGAACCTCCTACAAGGTCGAGTCCTTTACTGATTGTATCTTCTTCAAGCACACCACCGATATTGAGAGCGTTTATGCCGAACAAAGCAACAAGAACGGCAAGCGTGATGCACAGAAGCGTCAGCACCAGTGAAGATACGCTGTTTTTCATTTGTTATTTTCTTCCTTTCTGTGAAAAAGTCGCTTATGTTTAGTATTATACAGTTTTTATACAAATAAGTCAACAGTTTTTTGAAATATTTCCATATTTTTATTTATATAAATATAATATTATCTAACACGGCTTTTCGATGCGACCGCAAAATTTCTGCTTATTTCAATGAGCTCCATAATCTTTTCGTCGGGAAGCGTTTCGTCGAGAAGTACAGTTATCCAGTTGGTTTTCATCATATGGTAGCTCGGATATATTCCGTTAATTTTAAGAAACTCCGGGATTCTCTCCGCGCCGACTTTGACGTTCATTATTTCGATTATCGGACTTTTCTCGGGGTTTTGGGGTTTATTACCCGTAATGACGTATTTTCTTATGTACATTATTATGCCGTACCATTTTCTGTTTTTAGGATAACGGAATACGCCGGTATAGTCGTCGTCTTTAAAAGGAAAATCGGGTTTTTCGCCGTATCTTTCCTCAATAAGCGCCGTAATTCTGTTCGGCTGATCGTGTGAAAAGAGCTGCGGGCGGTAACATGAATCGGCAATTTTCCGAAGAACGTTTCTGTATTCTTCTCTGATTGTACCGACAAATGGGCCTGTTCTGCTTTCCGCGTGAACGGGAAGATATTCCTCGTTTACTTCCGTTTCGATAACCTTTCCTTTGACGCTGCCGTCGGTAAAAACGGAAATATCCGCACGGAATTCTCCGTCCATAAAGGTTTCGGAGTACGTATATTCGTTTTTTGTCTTGACAAAGCCGTACTTAACGAGGTTCTCGGCGATTAACTTTTTCCGTCTGAAAATATCGCTTTCGATATCCATATTTTCACCCCGATAATAATAGTTTATGTTAATTTTATTATAATATTTTGCGCAGATAAAATCAAGATATGAAAAAAGCCCCGTGATTACGGGGCTTTTCATTTTTATTCGGCTTTCTGATACTTTATATTTTCTCCGTCGAGGGTTGCTGTTATTTTGTCTCCCGCTTTGATTTTGCCTTCAAGTATTTCCGTCGAAAGACTGTCTTCGATTTTTCTCTGCATTGCCCGTCTTAACGGCCTTGCTCCGTAAACGGGGTCGTAGCCCTGTTTTGCAAGATATTCGGTAACGTTGTCGTCGAATGAAATCTCAATATTCATCGCGTTAATTCGCTCTTTTATCTCGTCAAGCATGAGATTTGCAATTTTCTTGATGTCTTCGGTATCGAGCTTTCTGAATACGACGATTTCGTCTATTCTGTTCAGAAATTCGGGTCTGAACGTGTTATTGAGGGCGTTCATAACCGTTTCGTGAACCTTTTTCTGCTCGTCGTTTTCGGTCTTTTCGCCGAATCCGAGATGTTTCGGCTCTGAAAGAGCTCCCGAACCGAGATTTGAGGTCATTATTATAACCGTGTTCTTGAAATCGACAACTCTGCCGTGCGAATCTGTAAGACGACCGTCTTCAAGTATCTGAAGCAGAATGTTGAA
>JAGDBE010000127.1 GCA_017959195.1 Clostridia bacterium
CCCCGATTTTCGCGGTAGCCGAAGTGTTTTCGGTAATTGCGCCGGGGTTATTAACGGCAATCGTAACGTCGGTGGTCTTTACGCCGTTTGAGTTTATCTCGTAGCCGGCTTCCACCTTTTCGACCGTTCCGTATATTTCCTCATAGGTATCCGAAATATAAAGGACAGCCGTATCGTCCTTTGAAATATTGAAGGTATCCTCCTGCATAAACGGCACGTCGATAAGCATTTTATCGCTGTCGAGGATTGTTGCGGCAAGCGTTCCCGTATTTATTTCGTCGCCCTCTTCGATATTGAGGTTTTGTATTCTTCCCGCGTAATCGGAGACGATTTTCAGTTTTTCTCTTTCTTCATACAGGTCGTCGAGCGCTTGTTTTGCGTTTTTATAAGCGTTCTGCGCGCGTTTAAGCGAAGACTCGAGATTTGACGAGTCGATTTTGAAAAGCAGCTGGTCTTCCGCAACCTCGTCGCCTTCCTCGAACAGATCCTCGACTATTTCGCCCGAGGCAAGCGCCGTTACGTTATAGGAATCCTGCGGCTGAAGCGTTCCCGTGCCCGTCAGAATCTGCTGAATGTCGCGTCTTGACACCTTGTACACGGAAAAAACGTCGGTCGCCGACATTTTTCTTTGATTTCCTATAATTCCGAGTCTGGACAAAACAAAAAGAACGGCAATTACAACAAGAATCCCGATAAAAATGATTTTCTTTATTTTCTTTTTTCTTTTTCTGCCTTTTCCGGTCTTTCGGAGTTCGTTTGGCTTAATATCCTGCGCGGTGTTTTCGCTTACGCCTGCGCTTACGTTATCTTTATTTTCCGTAGTCATTTTTCGACTCCTTACTCATTTTATACTACAATATTACAGCAATAATGTGTCTATGCCTTGATTTCAATATGAAAGTTATCTGTAAAATTCGTTACCTGTTTGTAAACAAATGCATTTTTGCGGTTTTTCGACGCTTTGCGTTATTGACACTTTTTCCTTTGAAGTGTATAATATATTCGAATATTTTGCAAAGGAATGATAAAATGTCTGAAAACTGCACGCACAACTGCAGCACGTGCGCCGAAAACTGTTCTTCGCGCACCGAGCCGCAAAGTTTTATCGAACCCCTCAACCCGCACAGCTCGGTTAAAAAGGTTATAGGAATCGTAAGCGGAAAAGGCGGAGTCGGAAAATCCATGGTAACCTCCATGCTCGCCGTGCTTATGTCGAGAAAAGGATACAGTACCGCGATTCTCGACGCCGACGTAACGGGACCGTCCATTCCCAAGGCGTTTGGGGTAAGCGGCCAAGTTACGGGGTACGACGGATACATGACTCCCAAAATATCGCACGGCAACATTAAAATAATGTCATCAAATCTTCTGCTTGAAAGCGAGGACACGCCGGTTATATGGAGAGGGCCCATTATCGCGGGGGCGGTTAAACAGTTCTGGACCGACACGATTTGGGAAGACGTGGACTTTATGTTCGTTGACATGCCTCCCGGAACGGGCGACGTGCCGCTTACGGTCTTCCAGTCGATACCGCTCGACGGCATAATCATAGTAACAAGCCCGCAGGAGCTCGTGTCCCTCGTCGTTTCAAAGGCGGTCAACATGGCGAAAAAGATGAACATCCCGATTATAGGCATTATAGAAAACATGAGCTACGTCAAATGCCCCGACTGCGGAAAAGTCATTGAGATTTTCGGAAAAAGCAAATCCGAACAGACGGCTAACGAGCAGGGAATCGACTTTTTGGCGAGAATGCCGATAGACCCTTCGCTTGCAGCTCTGACCGACAGCGGAGAAATCGAAAAATTCACCGGCGGCTACCTTGATGAAGTCGCGCAGAAGCTCGAAAGTTCATTATAATTACAAAAAACAGACGGTTTTACCGTCTGTTTTTTATTATTTCTGCCGTTTTTTCACAAAACTATTGACTTTCGCACTTTATTGTGATAAAATGGTATCATAATAAATCAAGGTGGTGAAATAATGCGCAGTTTCAAAACAGCGTCTACAGACAGATTATTCAAGGTTATCGCGGATTTGAAAACCGCGGAGGAATGTTACGATTTCTTTGAGGACCTCTGCACGATAAAGGAAATACAGGATATGTCGCAGCGTCTGGACACCGCGATTCTGCTCAGCACGGGAAAAAGTTATCAGAAAATCGCGGAGGAAATAAGCGTGAGCACCGCGACGATAAGCCGTGTGAACAAATGTTTAGAGTACGGCTCCGGCGGATATCGCGCGGTTATAGATAAGATAAACGGGGGCAAAAAGAAATGATTATTAACGATTCGGTACTTCAAAACAGCGAAAAAATCATTTTTGCCCTGCGTGAGCTCTTTACGCGCTACGGATACGCTCCCTACCGCATGAGCAAATTCGAGGAATACGATTTATACGCGGACAACAAGGATTTTTTGGTTTCCGACAACATAATAACCTTTACCGACGTCGGCGGAAAGCTCATGGCGTTAAAACCCGACGTTACCCTCTCCATCATCAAAAACAGCAAAGACGAGCCCGAAAACACCAATAAGGTATATTACAACGAAAACGTATACCGCGCGTCAAAGGACCCCGGCTCTTTCAAGGAAATAATGCAGGTCGGCGCGGAATGCTTCGGAAAAGTCGGTGTTGACGAGGAATACGAAGTGATTTCGATGGCGGCTGAGAGTCTTAAACTTTTGTCGGGTGAAAGCGTGCTTGCACTTTCAAATCTCGACGTGATAAAGAGCGTTATTTCGGGAATAGACCTTACTCAGAGCGAACAAACGCGGCTTTTCAACGCGCTCGGCGAAAAAAATGCGCATGAAATCGACGCCGTCTGCTCAGACGAAAAGCGCGCGTCGGCTCTCAAAAAGCTCATTTCGGTATGCGGGGACATAAATTCCGTGCTGAAAGACTACGACAGCGTGGTAATGAGTGAATTTGCGGACAAAGAGAGCTGCGAAAAATTCAAAAATCTGCTCGGAATGCTGAGGGAGAGCGAGTTTTGCGACGTAATCAAGGTCGATTTCTCGGTAACCGACGATATAAACTACTACAACGGCACGGTTTTCAAGGGATATATAAGAAACGTTCCCGGAGTCGTGCTTTCGGGCGGACAGTACAACAATCTTATGAAAAAGATGAAGCGCAAGTCATCCGCAATCGGTTTTGCAGTTTACACCGACGTTCTTGAATACAAGGATTCCGAAAAATCCGCCGACGACGGATACGTCAACATCGCGCTTCCCAATGGACGGCTCGGAGAAAAAATTTATTCGATGTTCGAAAGCGCCGGCTTTGACTGCCCCGCGATTTTAGAGCAGAACAGGAAGCTCGTCTTTGAAAATGAGGAGAAAAAGCTCCGCTTTTTCTGGGTAAAGCCCTCAGACGTTGCGATATACGTCGAAAGAGGAAGCGCCGATATCGGCGTTGCCGGAAAAGACATCATCCTCGAATACGAGCCCGACGTTTACGAGCTTTTGGACCTCAAAAAAGGCATCTGCCGCATGACGGTTGCCGCGCCCGAAAACTTCAAAGACGACGCGTCGAAGACGCTGAGGGTTGCGACGAAATTTTCCAGAATCGCGCAGAAATATTATCAGTCAAAGGGCCGCGACATTGATATAATCCACTTGAACGGCTCGATTGAGATAGCTCCCATTTTAGGGCTTTCCGACGTTATCGTCGATATAGTCGAGACGGGAACGACGTTAAGGGAAAACAATTTGAAGGTGTTTGAGGAGATCTTCCCGATAAGCGCGCGGCTTATCGCAAACAAATCCTCTTACAAGTTCAAGACAAAGCAGATAGACAACATTATTACGGGACTTTCGGATATTACGGAGGACGTCAGATGATAAAGATACTTAAATATAATGAAGTAAAAAAGGAAGAACTGTTTGCAAGAAAAAACATTTCGTCCGACGTTGAAAGCGCCGTGCGCGAAATAATCGAAAACGTAAAGGCAAACGGCGACAAGGCGCTTTTCGAGTACACGAAAAAGTTTGACAAGGCGGACCTTGCTTCTTTTCGCGTAACGGATGACGAAATAAAGGAAGCTTTGAACAAAGTCGAGCCGGAATTTCTGGAAATTCTGAAAAAGGCCGCCGCAAACATAAGAAAATTCCACGAAAAGCAGAAACGCGCTTCCTTTATAATAAATGACGAAAGCGGAATCATCACGGGTCAGAAAATTATCCCGATAGACCGCGTCGGAATGTACGTTCCCGGCGGAAGCGCCGCGTATCCTTCAACCGTGCTTATGGACTCTATCCCCGCCAAAATCGCGGGTTGTCCCGAAGTCGTTATGGTAACGCCTCCCGGCCCCGACGGCAAGGTAAATCCCTTTATTCTTGCCGCTGCTTACGTTGCGGGAGTTGACAAGATTTTCAAACTCGGCGGCGCGCAGGCAGTAGCTGCGCTTGCGTACGGCACCGAAAGCATTCCCAAAGCCGACAAAATCGTCGGTCCGGGAAACGCATACGTTGCCGAAGCGAAAAAGCAGGTTTTCGGCAAGGTCGCAATAGATATGATAGCCGGCCCGAGCGAAATACTCATAGTCGCCGACGGAAAATCCAATCCCGCACATCTCGCATCCGACCTTCTGTCGCAGGCGGAGCACGACAAAATGGCGTCGGCGGTCCTCATAACCGATTCCGAAAAGCTTGCTTACGAAGTAAGAAACGAAATCGAAAAGCAGCTTGAAAAACTTGAACGCAAGGAAATCGCGCGCGCGTCAATCGACGCAAACGGAAAAATAATAATGGTTGACGATATTAAAACAGCCATAGACGTTGCAAACGAGCTTGCGCCGGAGCAC
>JAGDBE010000128.1 GCA_017959195.1 Clostridia bacterium
CTATGACGTGGACGGCAAAATGTACCTCGTCGATCTGCCCGGATACGGATACGCAAAAAGGTCGTTTGACGAAAGAAATAAATGGAAAAAGCTTGTCGATAAGTATTTTTCACTTGAAGGACCGAGCCTGTATCTTCAGCTCGTGGATTTGAAGGTCGGGCTTACGAAAGACGATAAGGATATGATATCTTTTCTTGACGAGTCGGGACTTCCGTTTGCGATTGTAGCAACGAAATCCGATAAAGTAAACACGACCGAAAGAGAAAAGAACTTAAAGGCGCTTGAAAACGACGAAACCGTACCCGAAGACGCGGAAATAATACCGTTTTCGGCAAAGACGGGCGCGGGAGCGGGCGAAATATGGCGTATAATAAGCGAATTCGTTGAATTCAACACACAAGCAAATTAAGAAAACGGAAAGGCAAAATATGAAGACTGTTTTACTGCACGATAACTACGGAATAAACGAAGAAGGACATTTTACCGTATGCGGATACGATACGGTAAAGCTCGCAAAGGAATACGGCACGCCGCTTTATCTGCTCGACGCGGATAAAGTAAGAAAAATGGCGGGAATATATACAGAATGCGCGAAAAAATACTTCAAAAACGCAAAAATCCTCTTTGCAAGCAAGGCGCTGTCCTTCAAAAAAATATATAAACTCGCCGAAAGCGCGGGGCTCTGCGCCGATACCGTGTCTCCCGGAGAAATATATACGGCTCTTGAAGCCGGGTTCGACCCGAAAAAAATATATTTTCACGGAAATAATAAAACGTATGAGGAAATCGAATACGCGCTTTCAAACGGCATAGGTTATTTTGTTGCCGATAATGAAGTGGAAATCGAAAATATCGAAGCGGCGTGCGTTAAACTTTCCAAAAAAGCGGACGTGATTTTAAGAGTAACCCCGGGAATAGACCCGCATACGCACGAAAAGATAGCGACGGGTAAGGTCGACTCAAAATTCGGAGTTGCCATCGAAACCGGACAGGCAATGGAGTTTGTAAGACGTACTCTTTCAAAAAAGAATATTACTCTCTGCGGAATTCACTGCCACGTGGGCTCGCAGAGCTTCGACCCGCAGCCGTTTTTGGACGCCGCCGATATAATGATGAAATTCATTTACGACGTAAAAAAAGAATGCGGATATACGCTTGAAATTCTCAATCTCGGCGGGGGGTTCGGGGTAAGATACTTACCCGAACAGACAAACCTCGATATTGAATATATGTTAAAGGAAATATCCGCGCGCATAAAGGCAAACTGCGAAAAATACGGTATCGACGAACCGGAAGTATGCTTCGAGCCCGGACGCTCGATAGTCGCTGCGGCGGGCGTTACGCTTTATACCGTCGGAAACGTAAAGACGATAACGGGCTATAAGAGCTATATTTCAATAGACGGCGGTATGGCGGACAACCCCAGATACGCGCTTTATAAAGCGCCGTATTACTGCTTGATTGCGGATAAAGCGGATAAAGATATGGATTTTCGTGCCGACGTTGCCGGCAGATGCTGCGAAAGCGGAGATCTGATTCAGGAAAACGTGTTTATTCAGAAACCCGATATAGGCGACGTGCTTGCCGTATGCGTAACCGGCGCGTATAACTACTCGATGTCGTCAAACTATAACAGACTGTGTAAACCCGCGCTTGTTATGCTCTCAAAGGACAAAGTTGAAATAGGCGTAAAACGAGAGACCTTTGAAGATCTCGTAAGAAACGATGAATAATATTTTGTAAAAATAAAGGAAGGTCAGAAAATGAAAAATCAAGAGAAAACAATGGAAAAAATCGTCGCATTCTGTAAGAACAGGGGATACGTGTTCCCGGGAAGCGAAATATACGGAGGCCTTGCGAATACGTGGGATTACGGACCGCTGGGCGTCGAACTCAAAAACAATATAAAAAAGGCGTGGTGGAAGAAATTCGTTCAGGAAAACGAGTATAACGTAGGTCTTGACGCCGCAATACTCATGAATCCTCAGACGTGGATAGCGTCGGGACACCTGGGCGGCTTTTCCGATCCGCTTATGGACTGCAGGGAATGCCACGAAAGATTCCGCGCCGATAAACTTATAGAAGACTGGTGCAGTGAAAACGGATATACGCTTGAAAAGCCGGTTGACGCTTTTTCGCAGGCGGAAATGAAATCTTTCGTCGACGAAAAGGGAATTCCGTGCCCGACCTGCGGAAAGCATAATTTTACCGATATCCGCCAGTTCAACCTCATGTTCAAAACCTTCCAGGGCGTAACTGAGGACGCAAAAAATACCGTGTATCTGCGTCCCGAAACGGCGCAGGGTATTTTCGTAAACTTTGCGAACGTTCAGCGTACCACGAGAAAGAAACTGCCGTTCGGCATCGGACAGATAGGAAAATCGTTCCGTAACGAGATAACGCCCGGAAACTTTATTTTCCGCGTGCGCGAATTTGAGCAGATGGAGCTTGAATTTTTCTGCAAACCCGATACGGACCTTGAATGGTTTAATTACTGGCGCTCCTTCTGCCATGATTTTCTTATCGGAATAGGTCTCAAAGAGGAAAACCTCAGACTGCGCGACCACGATCCCGAGGAGCTCAGCTTTTATTCGAAAGCGACGACCGACTTTGAATTTCTGTTCCCGTTCGGATGGGGAGAACTGTGGGGCGTTGCCGACAGAACGAATTACGACCTGACTCAGCACCAGAATACGTCGGGTAAGGACCTTACGTACTTTGACCCCGAAACAAACGAGAGATATATTCCTTACGTTATCGAGCCGTCGCTCGGCGTCGAGAGAACGTTTCTGTCGGTTATCTGCGATGCGTACGACGAGGAAGCGCTTGAAGAC
>JAGDBE010000129.1 GCA_017959195.1 Clostridia bacterium
CAGCGAGGTTATGCTTGCAAAATTAAAAGACGCGGGAATGGAAATAGTTATAGACGACATAGACGCCGACGTGGTAGTTGTCAACACCTGCGCATTCATCGCAGACGCGAAAAAAGAGTCGATAGACACTATACTCGACGTTGCGTGGCTCAAAGAGCACAGAAACTTAAAGGGTATCGTTGCCGCGGGCTGTCTTGTTCAGCGCTATAAAGACGAACTGTTTTCGGAACTCCCCGAAATCGACGCCGCGATAGGCATAGGCGACCTCGAAAGTATAGTCGACGCCGTAAACCAAGCATACGAATCGGGTGTCGGCAAAAAAGAAGATAAATACAGCGTCGTTACGCGCGCCGAAAACCAGATTCTCGGCGGAGACAGGGTTGTTACGGGCCCCGAATATTCGGTTTACCTCAAAATCGCCGAGGGCTGCGACAATCACTGCACCTTCTGCGCTATCCCCTCAATAAGAGGAAAACTGAGAAGCAGAAAAATCGAGGAAATCGTTTCGGAAGCAAAGGAACTCGCCTTACTCGGCGCAAAGGAACTCGTCGTAGTCGCGCAGGATACTACGAGTTACGGAAAAGACATATACGGAAAAGCCTCTCTCGACGTTTTGCTGAAAGAATTATGTAAAGTTGACGGAATAAAGTGGATAAGAGTTTTGTACTGCTATCCCGAGGACATCACCGAGTCCCTCGTCGACGTTATAGCGAATGAGCCGAAAATCGTAAAATACATAGATTTACCCATTCAGCACATATCGGATAAGGTCTTAAAAAAGATGGGCAGACGCGGAGACAGCGCGCTCATAAAGGAAAAAATAGCGCTTCTGCGTTCAAAAGTTCCCGGAATAGTTATCCGCACGACCGTCATGGTCGGCTTCCCGACGGAAGACAAAGAAGATTTTGCGCTTCTTGCGGAATTCTTGAAGGAAGCGAAGTTCGAGCGTCTCGGCGCGTTCGCCTTTTCATCTGAGGAAGGCACTCCGGCGCACGAAATCAAGGAGGGCCGCGTTCCCGAAAACATAAAGAAAAAACGGCTCGACGTAATTATGAAAAACCAGTACGAAATTCATAAGGCAAACAACAAAAAGATGCTGGGACAGGTAATCGAAGTATTATGCGAGGGCTTTGACAGACCGTCGGGCGTTTATTTCGGAAGAAGCGCTAATGATGCGCCCGAAATAGACGGAAAAGTTTATTTTTCTTCAAAGAGGAAGATAAACGACGGCGAATTCGTAAACGTTAAAATCAACGAAGTAATAGATTATGACCTTTTGGGAGAAACTTTACTGTAAAAAATAAAAGGAATGTTATTTTATGGACAACAAGCGTATTGACAAAAACCTTCCGAACAAGCTCACAATATCGAGAATAGTCCTCATTCCCGTCATTATGGCGGTTCTGTGGCTTCCCCTGTTTACAAGCGCCGACATGACGAAATGCGAATTCATATCCGCGGGATTATTCCTCGTTTGCGCGATTACCGATTTCATTGACGGAAGACTTGCGAGAAAATACAATATAGTAACCGATTTCGGCAAATTCATGGACCCTCTCGCCGACAAATTCCTCGTAATAGGAGCGCTGCTTGCGGCGACGCTCGTTTATGAAAATTTCAGGTTCTGCCTCATACTCGCGCTGTCAATCATCATTTTCAGGGAGCTTGCCGTTTCTTCCATGAGGCTCGTCGCCAAAAATGCCGACAACGTCGTAATCCCCGCGGCGCTTCCGGGAAAAATAAAGACCTTTTCGCAATGCGTGTTCGTCATGCTGCTTTTACTTGAACCCTACATATTCGCTTTTTCGGACTTCATCGTGAAATACAGAATTTTCACCTTCGCGTTTTACGTGATAATGCTGTTTTTCACCGTTTATTCCGGAATACTCTATTTTCTGACATACAAAAAGTATATTTTTTAACCGCCGTATCTCCGGAGGGGCAAAATGCATTTGATCAAAGACTTAAAATCGATAAAGGAGCGCGATCCCGCGGCAAGAAACTGCCTTGAAGTTTTCTTTCTCTATTCGGGATTTCACGCTTTGGTATATTACAGAATCGCGCATTTCTTTTATAAGCATAAACTCAAATTCATAGCAAGATGGATTTCGCAGACCGGAAGATTTTTTACCGGCGTTGAAATTCATCCCGGAGCCGTCATAGGAAGCGGACTTTTCATTGACCACGGCTCCGGCGTCGTTATAGGTGAAACCGCGGTAATCGGCGACAACTGCACGATTTATCAGGGCGTTACGCTCGGCGGTACCGGCAAAGACGTGGGAAAAAGGCATCCGACGATAGGAAATAACGTCATGATAGGCGCGGGCGCAAAGGTTTTGGGGCCGTTTACCGTCGGCGATAACGCAAAAATCGCGGCGGGTGCCGTTGTACTTCGCGAGGTACCCGCAGGAGCTACTGCCGTGGGTGTTCCCGCAAGAATAATCTTTTCGGGGCGGCAGAAAGAAAAAGAGCAAAAGGACAGCGACCTTGACCAGATAAACATTCCCGACCCGGTCGCATCGGAAATCACAAAAATGAAGGACACGATAAGCGCGCTCGAAAACAGACTTTCCGAGCTTGAAAACA
>JAGDBE010000130.1 GCA_017959195.1 Clostridia bacterium
TTCGGTGTGTCCGCTCCCGCCTTTTATTGGAGATTTTTCAAGTCCTTTTACCTCAAATCCCATATCGAGCGCATGTTTTTTTATGTCCCCGATTACGCTTAAAATGACTTTTTCGTCTTTCACGATACCGTTTTTGCCTATATTTTCCCTGCCCGCCTCAAACTGCGGCTTTATGAGGGTTATTATATCGGCGTTTTTGGCGCAGATCCGCTTTAACGCGGGATAAATCAGCTTCTGCGATATGAACGACACGTCCATAACCGCAATTTCCGCAGCTTTTCCGCCTATATCGGTAAGTTCAAGGTTTCTTGCGTTGAAATTCTCCATCGAAAAAACTCTTTCGTCGTCTTTAAGTTTCTCTGCAAGCTGCCCCGTTCCCGAATCGACGGCATAGACCTTTTTTGCCCCGTTTTTCAGCAAAACCTCGGTAAAACCGCCCGTAGACGCACCGATATCGACGCAGACTTTACCGCCGGCGTCAACTTCGAACTTTTCGAGAGCATAAGCAAGTTTTATTCCGCCTCTGCCGACGTATTCGTCGGAATCGGATTTTTCGACGGAAATCTCACACGCGTTTTCGTCTACCTCGTACGACGCCTTTGTGCAGATTTTTCCGTCAACGCTCACTTTGCCCGCGTCTATCAGTTCTTTTGCCTTTGTCCTGCTTTGTGAATATCCGTTTTGATACAGATAAGCGTCAATTCTCATTTTCTTTTCCTCAAGTTTTTTCCTTGACTATTATACTTAATTTATCTTACCGTGTCAACTTAATTATATTAAATGATTTTCTTATAATTCGTAAAATCTCACAAGTATTAAACTAAAAATTAATTTTTTTGATATAAATATTAAACATTGATTTTTGCTATTGCAAAAACAGTCGAAATTTATTAAAATATTAAGAGAGAAAACTAAAATATAAAAAAAGGAAGTAGCGACGTATGGAACATCCGCAGGTAACAGTTTACGATCATCCTCTTATCACCCACAAAATTTCCCTTTTGAGAGACGAAAACACAGGAAGCAAGCAGTTCCGCGAGCTTATCGAGGAAATTGCGATGCTTATGGGCTACGAAACGCTTCGCGATTTACCTATGGAAGAATATCAGATTAAAACGCCTATTACCACCACGACTGTAAAGAGACTTGCCGGCAAAAAACTTGCTCTCGTTCCCATTTTAAGAACGGGACTCGGCATGGTCAGCGGAGTTCTCTCCCTCGTTCCTTCCGCAAAGGTCGGACACATCGGTCTTTACAGAGATGAAAAAACCCTTGAACCCCACGAATACTACTGCAAACTTCCCGAAGATATTTCCAACAGACTCGTTAGTATCCTCGACCCGATGCTCGCGACGGGCGGCTCCGCTTCCGCGGCTATCGATTTTATCAAGATGCGCGGCTGCAAAAACATCAAATTCATGTCTATCATCGCAGCCCCCGAAGGTATAAGAAAGGTTTCCGCAAACCATCCCGACGTTCAGTTCTACTGCGGATGCGTTGACGAAAGACTCAACGATAACGGATATATCGTTCCCGGACTCGGAGACGCGGGAGACAGAATTTTCGGAACCAAATAATCACGTACAAAAAGCGGACGGATTTTTCGTCCGCTTTTTTCATTATTTTCAATTCTTATTCTTGAATTTTACACTTGTCTTTGGTATAATAATTACAGAAATATAGATGCGAGGTTTTATCATGAATAAAGAAGAATTGAAAAGCATTGAAATCGAGTCTCCGAAAGACAGATTCATAAAGGCCTACAACGCCGCCATCACCCGCCAGGGCTCAAAAGAGCTGCTTGATTGGATGCTGACGACGGATTTCTTCACGGCTCCGGCAAGTTCTAAGTTCCACAGCGCATACGAGGGCGGTCTGTGCGACCACAGTCTGAACGTGTATAACGTTTTGATAGAAAGGTACAACGACAAAAAGCCCGACGAGACGTATGCTATCGTAGCGCTTCTGCACGATCTCTGCAAGGCGGAATTTTATAAATCCACAATGAGAAACGTCAAGAACGAGACGACGGGCGCGTGGGAAAAAGTCCCCTACTACACCATAGAAGATAAATTTCCGTTCGGACACGGCGAAAAATCGGTGTTCCTCATTGAACGCTTTATGCGCCTGAAGGTCGAGGAAGCGATTGCTATAAGATGGCATATGGGCGGCTTCGACGACGCGGCGCGCGGAGGAAGCTACGCGATAAACGGCGCTTTCGAAAAATATCCGCTTGCGGTTAAACTCCACCTTGCCGACATAGAAGCGACTTATCTTATCGAAAATTATTAATATGTAAAAATTTGTTGTATTTTTTATTATCTGCTTGAATTTCAGCGCAAACGATTATATAATATTATTCGGAAAAATTAATTAAACGGAGGATGTAAAAAATGTTAGTATCAGCAAAGGAAATGCTCACCAAAGCCAAAGAAGGACATTATGCGGTAGGCCAGTTCAATATCAATAACCTTGAATGGACAAAAGCTATACTCCTTACGGCGCAGGAAATGAATTCGCCCGTTATTCTCGGCGTGTCCGAGGGCGCGGGAAAATATATGTGCGGCTACAAAACGGTTGTAGGCATGGTAAAAGGTATGATAGAATGCCTCGAAATCACCGTTCCCGTAGCAATCCACCTCGACCACGGCTCGTATGAAGCTTGCTATAAGTGCATAGACGCAGGTTTCTCGTCGATCATGTTTGACGGCTCAAAGTACCCGATAGAAGAAAATATAGCAAAGACAAAGGAACTCGTACGCGTTGCAGCAGAAAAGGGACTCTCGCTTGAAGCGGAAGTCGGCGCAATCGGCGGCGAAGAAGACGGCGTTATCGGAATGGGCGAAGTCGCTGACCCCGACGAATGCAAAATGATCGCAGACCTCGGCGTTACAATGCTCGCCGCAGGTATCGGAAATATTCACGGAAAATATCCCGCAAACTGGAAGGGCCTCTCTTTTGATACGCTCGCAAAAATCCAGGAGAAAACAGGAAAAATGCCGCTCGTTCTCCACGGCGGTACGGGTATCCCCGCAGATATGATCAAAAAGGCAATCGACCTCGGCGTTTCCAAAATCAACGTGAATCCCGAATGCCAGCTCTCCTTCACGGCGGCTGTAAGAAAGTATTTCGAAGAAGGTAAGGACCTCGAAGGAAAAGGATTTGACCCGAGAAAAGTCCTCGCTCCCGGCGTTGAAGCTATTAAAGCTACCGTCAGAGAAAAAATCGAATTGTTCGGCTCTGCAAATAAAGCGTAAATCGTTATTTAAAGCCCTCCGCAATATCGCGGAGGGCTTTTGTTTTTTTATATACGTACTTTTCTTGCACAAGAAAAGACCCAAAAGAGTGCGGGCTTTCTCGCAGAAAGCCCGTGAAAGACCATTTTTTAATGTTTTAGCTCTGTTTGGTTACTTTCTCTTACCTGAGAGAAAGTAACACAAAAGAATGGATTTGCTCCGGAGTAAATCCGTACTTTTCGTCAAATTCTTTTACGTTCATATGTTTGGGGAAGGCCTCGTTGACGGCGATAATTCCGGTTTTAACCGAAACGCCGTTCATCTGCATACACGACGATATTTTCTCGGATATTCCGCCGGATTTTATGCCCTCTTCCACGAAGCAGACGAATTTTGCGCCTTCAAAGTACTGCTTTATTTTCTCGAAATCAACGGGATACACCTTTACGAGTTTGATTATACATACTTTAAGGCCGTCGTTTATGAGCATCTGCGCCGCCTCGTAAACGTTAGCGGTTATTCTGCCGTAGGTAACGAAAACAACTTCCGTTCCGCCCTCTCCGTCATTATAGACGTCGAAGCCGTCGAATTTTACAAATTTCGTTCTCTCATATACGGCGGGCGCGCCTTTGGGGTATCTCACGACATCAAGACCGTCGCCGTAAAGCGCCTTTTCAAGGCAGTCTTTCAATTCGTAAAAGTTTTCGGGCGAATATATTTCAGCGCCCGGGATATTTGAAATCATCGCGCAGTCGAAAATACCCTGGTGGGTTTCACCGTCGCAGGAAACGAAGCCCGCGCGGTCAAGCGCAAGAACGATGTGCAGTTTCTGGAGCGAGACGTCGTGGATCAGCTGGTCGTACATTCTCTGCGCAAACGTGGAATACACCGCGCATACGGGAATCAAACCCGAAAGGGCGAGTCCCGACGCAAACGTGATTTCGTGTTCCTCTGCAATTCCTACGTCAAAAAATCTGTTTTTTATTTTTTCGGAGAATTCCGAAAGCCCCGTGCCGTCCTTCATTGCGGAAGTAATCGCGCAGATTCTTTCGTCTTTCTGCGCCATTTCGCACAGCGTTTCGCCGAACATGGCGGAAAAGCTTTTTGTTTCTTCTATACTTTTCTTTTCGCCGGTTACTACGTCAAAAGGACCTATGCTGTGGAACTTTTCGGGATTTTCTTCCGCTATTTTATAGCCTTTTCCCTTTTTTGTCTTGACGTGCACGAGCACGCAGGCGTTTTTCTTTTTCGCCTCGTTAATAACCACGGAAAGCTTTTCTATATCGTTGCCGTCGACGGGTCCGAAATACTTAATGCCGAGCGGCTCGAAAAACGGCTGTTTGTAAAACATTCTCTTTATGCCGTTCTTTATGTGGCGTACGAAATTTACGATTTTAATGCCTATAAACGGAATTTTGGAGAACACCGCCTGGAAATTCCTCTTTATGCGGTAATATCTGCCGCTCGTCCTGATTTTCGACAGGTGTTTTGCAAGACTTCCGACGCTTGAAGATATAGACATCTCGTTGTCGTTGAGAATTATAATGAGTTTCAGGTCGGGGCTGCAGTTGTTCATAGCCTCGTAAACCATGCCGTTTGAGAAAGAACCGTCTCCTATCACGGCAACGGTATACGCGCCGCTGTTTTTCATTTTTTCGGCGGTTGCAATTCCTATCGCCGCCGAAAGCGCGGCTCCGCTGTGTCCCGAAGTAACGGTGTCGTATTCGCTTTCAAATCTGTTTGTAAAGCCGGAAATGCCGTCGGATTTTCTGAGCGTGCCGAAATTGAGGAATCTGTCCGTCAGCAGTTTGTGCGTATAGCACTGGTGGCTTACGTCAAAAAGAATCTTGTCTTTCGGAAAATCGAAAATTTTATGCAGTACCACCGTCGTTTCGACGATACCGAGGTTTGAGCCCAGGTGTCCGCCGTTTTCCGACACGGTGGAGATAATCTTTTCACGTATTTCTTCGGAAAGTTTTTCCAGCTGTTTTATATTCAGATTTTTAAGGTCATTCGGTGAATGAACGTTTTCCAACATCTATGAATAATTCCCTTTCAATGCTTTATGAGGCTTCATTTTTGATTTCCTTCATTTTGTTTCCCTTGACGATAAAACTCTTTTCGGCTCTTTCGATAAACGGTCTGTCGTTGAAAGAATCGGTGTAGAAATTATCGATTTTTACGTCTCCGAACTTTTGGTCGAACATTTCAGGCTTGGTTTTGCGGAAACACAGTTTGATTATTTTCTGCTCTTTTATATCTACTTCGGAGCAGAGAAGATTGTCTTCGCTTATCCCCAGCCTTCTGCATACCGGTCGGAGCATAATGCCGAAAGAGGCGCTTAAAATGACGTCGTCTTCCTTTTTCTGCGCGAGATAAAACGGCTTTATCTTTTTAATATTCTTATCCCAGAAATCCTCAACCCATTCATCGTAAACGGGGCACATATCAAGCGCGTCGAATATATATTTTTCACACAGTTTCATCAGTTTTTCGTTGCTTATAAGGCAAAACTCGTATTTCAATACGTTGTATATTATCGCGAAGAAAAATTTGATAAAACGAATGTCGCGTCTAAGGCAAAAAAAGTAAAAATCAAAAAGAGATTCACCTTTGTATATCGTATTGTCAAAATCGTATACGTTCATAAAATCTACCTTGTACTTTTGTTTTTTTTATTATACTTCATTTACACTTTATTGTCAATATAACGCGCAAACGCAAAAAAAGGCCCGGACGGCAGAGTTTCCGCTGCCGTTCAAAAGCCCTTTTTGTTGTTATTGATGCTTTATTTAATCTTTAACGCCCTTATCGCATTGAGGATTGCGAGAAACGCGGTTCCTACGTCTGCAAAAATCGCAAGCCACATGTTTGCAAGCCCCATGACGCTTAAAATCATCACCGCCGCTTTAACCGCAAGCGCAAAAAAGATATTTTGCTTCACTATTTTCATGGTTTTTGCGGATATTTTAATCGCGAGCGGAATCTTAGAAAGGTTGTCGTCCATAAGCACGACGTTTGAAGCTTCTATCGCGGCGTCGCTGCCGATAACCCCCATCGCTATTCCGACGTCGGACGCAGTCAGCACCGGCGCGTCGTTTATTCCGTCGCCCGCGAAGGCGGTTATTCTTTTTTCGGCCTTGTTTTCCGAAATAATTTTTTCGGCTATCCCGACTTTGTCCGCAGGTAAAAGTTCAAAATACGCCTTTTCTATTCCGAGTTCCCGTGCAACCGATTTTCCCGACGACTCCTTGTCTCCCGTCAGCATAACCGGCTCGGCTCCGTACTTTTTAAGCGTTTCCAGAGCTTCCTTTGCACCGTCTTTTATCATATCTTTTACGGCGATAACCCCCGCGTAAACCCCGGAAACCGAAACGTATGCCGCGGTGCCCTCACCCTTAAATTCTTCAAATTCAATGTTTTCGTCATACATAAGCGTCTTGTTTCCGACGCTTATATTTTTGCCGTCAACAAGCGCTCTTATACCTTTTCCGACTGACTGCTCCGCGTTTTCAACCACAGCGCCCGATATGTCGGCGTTGTTTCTTAATGCCGCCGCAATCGGGTGTCCGGAATATTTTTCCGCCGCCGCGGCGTAATAAAGAAGCTCTTTTTCGGTAAATCCGTTTGCGCTTCTGATTTCGGATACCTCGAATTTTCCCTTTGTGAGCGTGCCCGTCTTGTCAAAAATGACGGTTTTCAACTTGGACAGCGCCTCGATATAAACGGCACCTTTAATCAGTATTCCGTTTTTCGACGCTCCGCCTATTCCGCAGAAAAACGACAGCGGAACGGATATTACGAGCGCGCACGGGCATGAAACCACGAGAAAGATAAGTCCGCTCTTGACGTGCGATGCAAAATCGCCGTAAATCAGCGTGGGAATCAATACTATAAGGACTGCGAGCAGACAAACCGCGGGAGTATAATATTTTGCGAATTTCGTGATGAAATTCTCGGATTTCGACTTCTTTTCGGCGCTTTTTTCGGTAAGCTCAAGTATTTTTGCCACCGTCGATTCGGAATACGGCTTTAACACCCTGGCATAAAGCGTACCGCTTATATTAACGCAGCCGCTCGTAAGCCTTGAATCTTCCTTTACGGCAACGGGAGACGCCTCGCCCGTAAGAGATACGGTGTCGATATACGACTCCCCTTTCAGTACGACACAGTCAACTGGTATTCTTTCGCCGCTCTTTATGAGGATAACGTCGCCTACCGAAATTTCTTCGGGGGAAACGACGTTGATTTCACCGTTTTCCTCTACCCTGTTTGCGTAGTCAGGTCTTATATCCATCAGCGCGGTTATGGATTTTCTCGTCTTTGAGACGGCGCAGCTCTGGAAAAGCTCCCCTATCTGATACAAAATCAGTACCATTACCGCTTCGGAATACTCTTTAAGCGCATATGCGCCGAGAGTCGCCGCAAGCATGAGGAAATTCTCGTCGAAAATGCGTCCCGAAGCAATATTCAGCGCCGCTTTTTTTATTACGTCGTATCCGACTACGATATAAGGCGCAAGAAACGCAAGTGCGCGCACAAGCGCATACTCTTCCGGTATGAAAATGCACAAAAGGAAGAGTACGAGCGATATTATTATCCTGTAAAGAAGTTTTTTCTGCTTTTTAGTCATTTTTTATTTTATAATCGTGCAGTCCGGTTCTATTTTTTTGGCAATCTTAGCCATTTCGTCAACGATTTTGTCAAATTTGCTTTCTTCCGCGTCAAGCGTTATTTTCTGAGTAAGAAAACTAACGGAAACGCTGTTTACTCCGTCGAGTTTCGCAATACCTTCCTCGATTTTTGCGGCGCAGTGCGCGCAATCAAGGTCCTCTACCTTAAATACCTTTACCATTACTCTGCCTCTTTTCGATATAAATTATTATTCGTTGATATGCTCCGCACCCTGTGCGATAATCGTCTTTACGTGGTCGTCGGCAAGCGAATAATACACGACTTTGCCGTCTCTGCGGTATTTTACGAGCTCCGCCTGCTTGAGAATCCTCAACTGATGCGATACCGCCGACACCGAAACGCCGAGCAGTTCCGAAATATCGCAGACGCACAGTTCTTCACGCATGAGCGCCGAAAGAATCCTTATTCTCGTTGAATCCCCGAAAACCTTGTACAGTTCCGCAAGCTTCATCATCTCTTCGTCTGTATAACCGCCCGATTTTGCGTTCTCCACCGCTTACTTGTGAACCTCGGTTATCTCGCACTCCGGCGCGTTTATATCGGTTTTCTTACCTTTCACTTGCCTTCGCCTCCTTTTCTTTCTGCAAACATTTGAACATCTGTTCAAATGTTTGTGATTTTATTATAGCACCCCTTTTCCGAAATGTCAATAGGTTTTGCAAAAATTAATAAAAAATTGCTTCCTGCGTTTTTCCGCAGGAAGCAATTCAAAGTATTCGGTTTTAATTAAAATCTTCCGCCGCCTCCGCCGTGAACTCTTCCGGAAGAGCTCCTGTGCGTTGATGACGAGCCGGATGAGGAATCGTCTTTTATCCTTACTCTCGTGACGTAGCTTCCGACAAATCTGTCGTAAGAGCCCGTAAGCATGAGGCTTCCGTTTACGAAATAGTCGCCTGCGGAAGGCTGCGGTCTTACCGATTTCAGCTGCGCTTTAAGCACGGAAATCACGATAAGTGCGATAATAAGTCCCACAACCGCGCCTATACCGAGGTTTGCCGGCAGACTTTCGAGATTCATTCCCGAAGAGCTTTTGCCGCTTCCGTTTTTCGACTCGGAAACAAGGTCCCTCACGTCATAAGAGAACGTCCGGAACGCGTCATAGTAATTTCCGCTTGCAAGGTCGGAAACTATATCTTCTCCGAGGTTGCTTATGTCGCGGTCGTTTATCGCCTTTATTCCGTAGCCTTCGGTCGAAATCCGGTATGCGTTGTATTCGCCGAGATACAGAAGAAGCAGACATCCGTCGTAGTCGCTGCCGTAGCCGTAACCGGTATAATCGTAATAGTCGTCGGCATACTCTATTTCGTTCTTTCCGCCAAGGTCGGTCGTCGTAACTATTACTATGTCGAATTTATACTTTTCGCGTATTCCGCCGATTATGCTTTCAAGATTTTCTCTTTCGCTTTCGTCAAGAACTGAAGCTCCGTCGACCACTCTCGCAAGATATGGGTTTACGCACTCGCCGTCGCCGGACGCAAAAACGCAAACGCCCGAAATAATTATAAGTACGAGGATCGCCGAAAGAAGTTTTACTGTATTTTTACTCATATTCCCCACCTCATTTCGCAAGAAGCTGGAGAATCAGCGTGCATACCGCCGTCGCCGCGGCGAAAATGCCCGCAAAAGTAATTCTCTTCTTGGTTTTGTCTACCGGCAGGTCTCCGACGAATTTTCCCGTCTGTCCGTTCATGGCAAACGTGAATTTCTGTCCTTCGTACGTCGTCGAAAGCAGATAAACCGGGTAAAGCGCATAGCTTACCGTGCCCTCTTCAAGCGTAATGCCGCTTGACGCGCTGTTTGTGTTCGCAAACGGGTCTTCATACGAAGCGTTCTGCATCTGTCCGTATTTCCGGTTGAACAGGTCGCGCGAGAAGCTCCTTACGGAAGTATAGCCGCTGACCGTGCTTCTGAAAACGTCTATCGTACTCTGGCGGACTCTTTCGTTCGCACGCTTTTCGCTCGTCTTGTCGTCAACGTCGTATTTGTCTGCGAAAAATCCCGAAAGATACGCAGTCTGGAAAGGCACCGCGTCTCTGAAATCGAAAGGTTCTATCGATTCCATGAGGTCGTCGGGCATCTTCTGAGAACCGTCGACGGGAATATTCATAAATTGCATTTTTCCCGAGCGGAAAACGTCAAACGTGCTGACTTCGGTATATTTGTAATTGCCCGAAATCCACGTGCGCACCTTTTCGGCGTCAAATCTTGCAAACGAATCAACCTTTGAGCTGAAAAGCCAGAAAGGAACGTAAATTCCCTTAATTTCGTCTATATGATTTTCATCCTTGAAGAGCTTCGGCAAAAGGAATTTTCCGCTTATGTGCTGCTTGTATCTTTCCTTTGCCGCGTTCTTGTCGAGTTTGAACGGTATTACGTAATCGGGTTTGAGCGCTCCCTTGAAACGTCCGACTACAACGACCTGGTTTCCGCAATACGGACATTCCGTTGCGGCGGTATTGTTGTCGCCTATAATTTCTCCTCCGCAGGAATTGCATACGAAAACTGAAATGTTGTCAGTCTCGTTTTCGTCCCACTCCTTTATGGAGTTCTCGTCCCAGTTGAAGCTGTCTTTCGGCAGTCCGTCAACGTCAAAGACGCCGCTGTTGCCGGGAGCGTCTTCCGTCAGGACTTCGTCTTTCGGCAGCATTTCTTCCATGGAAAGCACCGTATCGCAATACGGGCATTTCATCATCTGTAAGGACGAATCAAATTTTATTGTCCCGCCGCAGGCGGGACATTTATAATCAAGTAAACTGCTCATTTTCAGCCTTATTTCTTGTCGTTGTCGTCAAAGGGGTCTCCGCATTCGGGACAGAATTTAGGCGGATTTTTGGGATCTTCGGGTTCCCAGCCGCACTTGTCGCACTTGTAGAGAGGTGCGCCTTCCGGCTTCTTTGCTCCGCAATTCTGGCAGAATTTGCCTTTGTTTACGGTTCCGCAAGAACAGGTCCAGCCGTTTTCTTCGGGTTTCTTCTTTCCGCATTCGGGGCAGAAATTACCCGTAGCAACTGCGCCGCACGAGCACTTCCACGAACCCGGAGCGGGTGCGGGAGCCGGCTGAGGAGCCGCCTGCTGTTGCTGCTGTTGCTGCTGACCCATTGCATAAAGTCCCTGTGTATTCATTGCGTTGCCTGTGTTCATGGCAAGTCCCATGCCCATAAAGCCCGCCATAGCGCCGCTCTTGTTTGAAGCAGCCGCTCTCATAGCGTCCGACTGAGCGCTTGTAAGCGTTGCGGCAGCCATCGTGGGATCGCGGAGAATTGCAGCCTGTTGAGCCTTCTTGATGAGCTCGGCGTCTTCGTCCGGAAGTGTTACGCTGCCCAGAGCGACAGTAACTATCTTAAGACCGCGGAGTTTGCCCCACTTGTCCGAAAGAACGTCGTTCATAGCTTCTTCGAGCTCGGTGTTGTGCTGAACTATCTGATTCGGGCGGAGTCCGAGGTCGGAAAGTTTTCCGAACGCCGGCTGCAGCGCGCTTACGAATTCGGTTTTCAGCTGACCTTCGATAAGGTCTCTCGTGTAGTCTTTTTCAACGTTTCCGCATACGTTCGTGTAGAACAGAAGCGGATCGGCGATTTTATATGAATAAACGCCCGACGCTCTTATCGAAACGTCGATGTCGAGCGCGATATTCTTGTCAACAACACGGAAAGGAATGGGATTCGGCGTACCGAATTTGTTGTCGATGAGTTCCTTTGTGTTGAAATAGTAAACTCTCTGGTCCTTCGCGGTGTCTCCGCCGAACGTGAAACGTTTGCCTATCGTCTTGAAGGTGTCGATAATGCTCTGTCCCAGAGAACCTGCAAATATGCTGGGTTCGGTTGATTTGTCGTATGTATATTCGCCGGGTTCGGCACACACTTCAACAATTTTGCCCTGTTCAACGATAATCATGCACTGTCCGTCGGCAACGGCAATTCCGCTTCCGTTGGAAATGATGTTATCGCTTCCTTTTGTGTTTGACGAGCGCTGTCCTATTCTCTTTTCGCCTTTTACCACGAGGGTTGTTGCGGGAATTGCTTCACAGTAGAAAAACTCCTTCCACTGGTCGGCAAGCGTTCCGCCCAATGCTCCTGTAATCGCCTTGATAAGTCCCATGTTCAATCCTTCTTTCTTTATACTTTTTACGACTTTTTCCGCCGTACAATATATTGTATAATATATTGATATAATTATAACACAATTTATATTGCATGTCAATTAAAAATATACCGCTTTTTACAAAAACAAAACATCAAAAAAACGGCGGATTATCCCGCCGTTTTTTACTTTTTCATTTAATTGCCGTCATTTTTGCCGTCTTGATTTTTGTCTTTGTCTTTCTTTTCAAAATCGAAGAAATCCTGAATCAAGCCCTTGAAATCACGCTTTTGAAGCCTTTTTGCAATATGTCCCTTGCGCCCGGCCATGACAAAAAGACTTATTCTCGCAACGGCCCTGTGGTAAAATTCTCCCTGCGTGCTTAAAATGCGGTTTACGGTTTCCGTCATGTGATTCTGAAAGCCCTCGTCGATAGACGCGACCTTGAACTGGAAGTCGGAAATTGCGGAAACGGTCAAAGTAATGTCCACGGATATTATCGCAATAAAGATAAACGACAGTATGTTAAGCATAAGGTCGGGACACTTTGAAATCACCTTGTCGGCAGCCGGTATCAATAATTTCATAATTATAATCGCCGCAACGCCGAAGCCCAGCGACGTGGGAACGCTGGTTCTGCCGTTGATGTTGAGCGGATACGCGCTGTAATCCCACCATCTCGCGTTGAAAACCTTTTCGAGAAACCACGAAGTCGGGTATTCAAGAATCATGCTTACGATAAAACCGACAATCAATATCATCCACCATTTGATTTCGGGAATTTTACCAGCCTTTATCAGATCGTAAATAATGAAAAAGATTATTGCGCCGAAGCCGTATATGGGGCATACCGGGCCGTAAAGAAAGCCCCTGTTGCTCCACTTGTGCTCACAAATCGTGCAGAAAATGCTCTCCCATACCCATCCGAGAAAGCTGAATATAAAAAATATAACGGTATATCTGTTCAAGAGTCTCAAAATATCCCCTCCGAAAAAGATTTTGTTATTTTTTTACTTCCGCCTTCATTATACCACCGCGGGAAAAAATAATCAAGTCGGATTTAAAACGCTTAAATTATAATGTAAATCTCTCCGCGAAAACAAAAATCCGAAAATAGAAAAGAGCCCCGTACGCGTGTTTGCGTGTCGAGGCTCTCGACTGGCTGCGGAACTAGGATTTGAACCCAGACAAACAGAGTCAGAGTCTGTCGTGCTGCCATTACACAATTCCGCAATGCTTTTTGTCAGCGTAGTTATTATACAACTTGCACGAGGTTTTGTCAATAGTTTTTTTGAAAAAACAGATTACCGCTTCATACGGCGCAAAAAAGCGAAGTCCGTGGACTTCGCTTCTGCTTTTATTTCACGAATTTCGAATAAATCGTCTTTATTGACTTTTCAAAATCGCTGTTGTCAACGCCGACTATGATATTAAGCTCGCTCGAGCCCTGGTCTATCATTCTTATGTTGATATCCTCGTCGGCAAGCGCGCGGAATACCGACGCCGCGGTTCCTTTCGCGTTTTTCATTCCGCGGCCAACGACTGCGATAAGCGCGATATTCTTTTCAATGCTTATGCTGTCGGGCATGGTAGATGCCATAAGTTCCGAAATGATGACGTCTTCTTTGCCCTCAAGCTCGTGGTCGTTGACTACGACGCTCATGGTGTCGATTCCCGACGGAAGATGCTCAAAGCTCATTCCGTTCTTTTCAAGAACGTTGAGCAGTCTTCTTCCGAAGCCGATTTCCTCGTTCATCATATCTTTTTCAAGCGTCAGTACCGTAAATCCCTTTTTGCCGGCAATACCGGTAAGCACGCTCGATTCGTTGTTTTTGTCGGTGTGCGTAACAATGAGAGTTCCCTCGTCTTCGGGAGCGTTTGTATTCTTGATGTGAATCGGGATACCCGCCTTTTTAACGGGGAAAATCGCGTCTTCGTTAAGCACCGTCGCGCCCATATACGAAAGTTCGCGGAGTTCTCTGTACGTAAGCACCGAGATGTTTTTCGGGTTTTCGACGATTCTCGGGTCGGCAATCATGACGCCCGAAACGTCGGTCCAGTTTTCGTATTCGTCTGCGTCAGCAGCACTTGCTACTATCGCGCCCGTAATGTCCGAGCCGCCGCGTGAAAACGTCTTTATCGTGTCGTTTGCCGTAACTCCGTAAAAACCGGGGATAACCGCCCTCTCGCTGTCTTTTAAGCGCTCCCTCATAACGTTGTATGTTTTGGGCGCGTCAAACGAGCCGTTATCGTTGAAAAATACGACTTCGGCAGCGTCTATGAAGTCAAAGCCGAGAAATTCCGACATTATTTTTGCGTTGAGATACTCGCCTCTGCTCGCGGCGTAGTCTTTTCCGACGCGGGCGATAAATGCGTTCTTTATAGCCTCATAATCCTTTTCGAGCGAGATGTTCAGCCCGAGTTCCGATATGATTTCGTCGTATCTCTGCTTTATTTTTCCGAAAACCGGAGAAATTTCACCGGTCCTTGCCGTTTCCTCGTAGCAGGCATACAGCATGTCGGTTATCTTCACGTCTTCTTTGTTTCTTTTTCCGGGGGCCGACGGAACAACGTACCGCCTTGACGGGTCGGAAAGCACAATTTTTGCAACTTTTCTGAATTGCGCCGCGTCCGCAAGCGAGCTGCCGCCGAATTTTGCAACTTTTATCACAAAACGTCCTCTTTTCCAAAATATTTCAAAATAACAGTAATTATGTTATATTATATTTATTTTACACTGTTTTGTCAATGAAAATTTATAAAGAAAATCCGCTTTTTTGCAAAAGCGGATTGATTTATGCGGTATTATCAGCTTTTTTGCCGGCAATAAAGCTTGTTTTCAGTTTTTCGTGCCTTTGGGAAGTTCTATTCCCTTTAATATGTTGGTCTCGAACGAATAGAATATTCCGCTTTCCTCGCGTTCCCTCTTGAATGCGAGTTTTACAAGCCTGTCGAGCAGTTCGTCGAACTTTATGCCCGTCGCTTCCCATAGATAGAACGCAAGCGAGCCGGGAATGGTGTTGAATTCGTTGAGATAAAGCTCTTCGTTTACGGTGTCGTAGAGATAATCTATTCTCGAAACGCCCGAACAGCCCATCGCCGTGAACGCCTTTACGGAATAATCCCTTACCTTCTCCTCAAGCTCTTTCGAAATGTCGGCGGGTATCTTTCTTTTTAAGTTCGCCATGCCCGACGACTTGGTGCCTGAGCTTTCCGCGCCCTTGCTTCCGCTTTTTCCGCCCGACGACACGTATTTGTCCTCGTACGTTAAAATTCCCTCGTCGTTTACGGGCTCTTCGCAAACGGAAGCAACCGCTTCATACTTGTCTCCGAGCACCGAGCAGTTGATTTCTTTCAGGTTCTCCACCGCGTTTTCGGCGAGCACCGTCGTCGAGAACATAAATGCCTCGTCAAGCGCGCTCATCAGTTCTCCGTGCTCCGAAACCTTCTTTACGCCCACGCTTGAACCGAGGTTTACGGGCTTTACGATAACGGGAAATCTTGTGTTTTTCTCGATTTTTTCTATAATTTCATCTTTGTTGTCAAAATATTCCCTTACGTTTACGCTCACGCAGTCGAGCACCGGGATTCCGTTCATCTTCATGACCGCTTTGGTCGCCGCCTTATCCATTCCTAAGGCGCTTGCACATACGTCGCAGCCGACGAACGGGATTCCGACGGTTTTGAAATATCCCTGAAGCGTGCCGTCTTCGACGTTTGTGCCGTGAACTACGGGAAACGCGACGTCTATTTCCGAAACCACGTCTGAGCCGAAGGTTTTCGACGGGTATCTGACAAGATAAAATCTTCCTCCGTCGTTTACAAGGTTTACGCGTACAGCCGACTTCACGACGCCGTCTATATCCTTGTATGCGGAAATGTCGTTCGTTTTTCCGCCGGTGTACATCTTTCCGTCTTTTGTGATATATACCGTGATTACGTCGTATTTTCCCGTATCGAACGCGTTGTACGCCTGAAGCGCAGACACGACGGAAACCTCGTGTTCAACGCTTTTTCCTCCGAAAAAGAGTCCTACGCGCACCTTTGAAGCATTATCGTTTTTCAATGTCTATACCCCTTTTTCTCTTTATTATCTGAAATTATCGGGCAGGTCGTTTTCGAGAAGAACGTATTTGATTCTTCCGATATCAAGCGTTTCCGCCTGCTTTACGGCTTCCGCCGGGCCCGAAACGCAGAAAATCCTGCTTTCGTCAAAGCCCGCCTTTTTTGCTCCCGAAATTATGCTGTTCTTATTGTATTCGCCCACGACGAAAAGGTAGTCGCATCTGCCGTACGCGTATTCTCCGAGTTCGGTGTTCTTCCCGTCCTGCGCTTCTCCGAGCTCAACCATGCCGGGCGTTACCAGAACTCTTGCGCCGTCAAAGCCTGAAAGCACGTCGAGAGCAGACTTTGCGCCGCTCGGGTTTGAATTGAACGAGTCGTCGATTATAACCGTACTTTTGGCGTCTATAATCTGCAGCCTGTGCGGTACCGCTTCAAGCCTCGACACCGCAAACGCGATATCCTTTTTATTTACACCGAGTTTGTCGGCGGCCGATACGCACGCAAGGATATTCGTTACGTTGTGGCTTCCGAGAAGTCTCGTTGAAAGTTCAAATTCCATATTTTCGCATTTTACGGTAAAATTCGTTCCGTTCCGGTCGGTTTTTACGTTTTCCGCCTTGTATGACGCGTCTCCGCACGTTCCGTAATATACCGTATTGCCGTCAAAATTGCGGTTTACGATATATTCGTTGTCGCCGTTCAAGAAAATATATCCGTCTCCGTTTTCCTTAACCGCGTCGGCGAGCTCGAATTTGGTTTTAATTATATTTTCAATGCTTCCGAATGTTTCGAGGTGCTGTTCACCTATTGACGTTATTATTCCGTGGTCGGGAAGCACTATATCGCATATTTCCTTTATTTCACCGACGCGCCGCGCACCCATTTCGCATATAAAAATCTCGTGCGACGGCTTTAACATCTCACGCACCGTCTTTACCACGCCCATCGTGGTGTTGTAACTTGCGGGCGTCATGAGAACGTTATATTTCTGCGACAGTATTTTTTCGAGAAAATATTTCGTGCTCGTTTTTCCGTAGCTTCCGGTGATTCCGATTACGGTAAGGCTGCTTTTTCTCGATTTTATTATGTTTTTCGCTTCGTTTATGTATCTGTTCCTCACCGCTTTTTCGGCGGGCTTGTTGATTATGTCGCACAAAATGAGGATATATCCGCAAAATACGCAGATAAGCGGCAGTATAAACAGAATATCAAAAATTACAAGCAGAGCGGATACGGCGGCAAACAATACATACGCCGTTGCGAGCAGTCTTTTTACCCTTGCTGTGTAGACGAGCGGCTTTTTAGCCTTGAACGGCTTGAAAAGATATATTTCCGCAAGATTAAGCACCGAGCAGACTGCGTAGGAGATAATACTTCTGTTGAAAAGCAGTACGAAAAACGAAATTATAAAAAACGCCGATTTGAGCAGAACCGAAA
>JAGDBE010000131.1 GCA_017959195.1 Clostridia bacterium
GGTAAAACTTATGAAACAACTCGATGTCTACAAGCCCTATATAAAAGGCTTTGAGGAAAGCGACAAAGTTTGTTTCTATGAGAACTTCGGCGGGTTCTGGGTTTTTCAGGAACCGGAGATCGAAGCGAAGATGAAAGAGATAGAAAAGCGCTTTGACTGCACCGTTTACGCCATCACTCACGAATATACGGAGTTTGGCGAATGTTACGACTTTTTGATCGTTACCGACTACACGGAAGAATGGGAAAACCTCGTATATCGCGAAGGAAACGGCTTTTACGCCTTCGCTTACGTGTGTAATAAGGAGGACGAATGGTGTTCGGAATTCGGCACAATAGGCGTAAAAAGTTTCGGCGGCGGCATCAAGAGAATTGCGTGAGGTGTAGTTATGAAACCGTATAAAACGAAAGCGCATATTAACTCGCTTCACGGCGGGATGGCGGAAGTAACCGTTCTTGATAAGCCGAACGAGAATGAAAACTATTATATCGTTGACTGCGGCGGAGTGAAATGCTCCGCCATTTTCAACTGGTTCGTCTGCGAATTCTACGCGGACGACGTCTATGGAATTATACGGGAGAACGACGATGAAAATAAATCTGATTGCTGAAAACAAAGAACAGGAACTCGTCCTCGCCTACCTTACCGAACACGCGGGCGACGACCTTGCGGAAAAAATAAACGAAGGGACGCCTTTTGAAAAGGACGGCAAAATGCTTACCAACAAAAAGACGCTCGACGGGTTTATGAAATACGCTTCGGACGAGGCGAGGAAACTTGCCGAAAAAGGAAAACAGTATGCCTGCGTGCAGGACGAAATCGTTTACGGCTGGGCGATGCACTACTTTGAAGAAGACGGCATCGAAGGAACGCTGTACAATCCCGACGGAACGGAATACAAGCCCGCGGTAAAGGCCGTTCCGTCACAAAAACCCCCTATTTCTCACGTTAAACCGCAAAATACGAACTTGCAATTCTCCTTCTTCGACGCGCCGCAGGAGGACGACGAACCATCGAAAAAAGATATTCAAGACGCTGCGGAAGAACCTGTAAATGAAGAACAACCCGTCCCCGAAAAACCGAAAGGGAACGCGATCTACCAAAACTATATGAATATTCAGGCCCGCTTTCCCGACTGTGTGGTCGCTTACCACTTGGGAGATTTTTACGAGATCTTCGGGCAGAACGCCGTGAACGTAGCTAAAGAACTCGACCTTACTCTGACCGGCAGGGATTGCGGCCTCGAAACGCGCGTGCCGATGGTCGGTTTTCCCTACCACGTTGCGGACAATTACATAAGCCAACTCGTTTCGAAAGGGTTTAAGGTCGCCGTTGCGGTCACGATGGACGAAATCGTCTTACGGCAGAACGATATGCGCGTAAACGCCGAAACCGGTGAGATCTTAGACGACGAAACCACGGAAAAAGAGTTAATGAAAAATTACCGGAAAGACGCGCTGCTCTGCTTACTCGACCTGTTCGGTAGCGACGCGACGATAGGCTAAAGGAGAAAAACTATGGATATTGCGAAATTAAAACCCGTTCCGAAGAACATAATTGAAAAAATGAAGAAGATGGATAAAAAATATTACCTGTTTCCCTGTAATAATAACAGATTTTATTCGTATCTCACCACCATGGACAGCGAACTCGTAAAAGTGACCGTGGCCGTTAAAACCGCACGCGACGTGTTTTACTTCAAGCAGGTGGCCATCCACGGGATCCGCTCCCCAAAATGCTGGGTGCGGGATATTGAATACAATTACTACACCGGCATGGGCTTCAACGTCGGTTGGTACGAAGAATACGCCTCGCAACGCCGCAAACCCTTCGAGGACGGCAAGTGGTACGACTGCGAAAGGCGTTACTATAACCCCTATTCCCTGCTCGTAAACGAAAACTACCTGAATAAGTTCACGAAATACAAATACAGCGCGCACGAGAAATTTTGCGGCAAGTGCGTTCTCGATTACCTTCGTATCTATGAAGAATATCCCGAAACGGAATATCTTCTGAAGGCGGGTATCTCGTCCTACCTCGTGATGAAAAAGTCGTTTCTGAGGAAGCTGAAAACGGATAAAAACTTCAGAAAGTGGCTTATTTCTCATAAAAACGAACTATCCGATTCCTTCTATTCCCTCGAGGCGATCGTCGAAGCGTACAAAAACGACTTCGATCTGTCCACCGCGCAGAGGCTTTTGCAATGGCTGAAAGAATTGAAAGAGACCTATTCTTATGAGACCCTTTCGGCATACTTCAAAGACAAGAAGCAGTGGCTGAAACTGAAACGGTATCTGTACGAGCAGGACATAAACGCGAGGACCTATTACGATTACATACAGGCCTGCGAGGAACTCGGCGCGGATCTGTCAGGAAACAAAAACCTCTTCCCGCGGGAGTTTAAGCGTATGCACGATACACGGATAGAGGAATTTCACCATAAAAGAGCCCTTATCGACGAGCAGAAACGGAAAGAGTTATATGAAAAGTTTGCCGTTATATCCGCTAAATACCTTCCGCTCGAACACAGGAAAAATCCTCAATTCGTCGCCTTTATCCCCAAAAGTCCGGCCGATCTTATAACCGAAGGCGAAACCCTTCATCACTGCGTGGGGCGTATGGGTTACGATCAGAAGTTTGCGGATGAAAAATCCATTATTATCTTTATCCGCTCCGCTTTAGATCCGCAAACTCCCTTCGTAACGGTGGAATACTCGCCCGAAAAGCACAAGATACTTCAATGCCACGGAAACGATAATACCGCCCCGCAGAAAGAAGTTCAAGAATATATCTATAAAAAATGGCTGCCCTACGCCAACAGGCAGATAAAGAAAATAGCCGCATAAGGAGAAAAAAGTATGTCAAATTATTTCAGAGTAACCGCTCATTACGAAAAAGAAAATGTATCTTTCATAGCCGACAGCAACGGCAAGTTCGAGAAACTTTGGCAGTTCTCGTCCTACATCGTAAAGCGAGGCTGCAAAATTGTTGCAATATCCGCGGACGATAAGTTTCTCGACGGAAATCTCCGAAAAGTGCCCGAAAACGCAGAGCAATTCATCATTCGCGCCTGCGCTATGGGCACTCCTACCGAAACTTCCGAGAAGATAAACGGCGTTATCTATACCGTCCTCCGCGTCGGTAATATTTCCTACGTCCCCGACAAAGAAAACAGAGTCTAAGCGTTATAAAAGGGAAGAAGTCATTCACTTCTTCCCTTTTGACATATTAGTATTTATTTACGATTTGTTTCATCTCATCGTAGTGCTGCTTTTCCACC
>JAGDBE010000132.1 GCA_017959195.1 Clostridia bacterium
GAGATGGCATTTCGAGCAGTCGTGAACGCAGTTTTCGGGAGCGTTTTCCGCTGCTTTTTCGGGATCGGTCGTATATTCTTCCGCGCCGATATATGAAGAAATCGTCATATTCACCGCGGTCATAAGCATATTAAGGTTTTCTTCCGCTTCGTTGTACGCCTTCATTTCGGGTATTTCGGAAATTTCATTATAAAGCGTTTCCATACGCGACGAAATTACGTCGAGAACGTGTTCGTCGGCGTCTTCTTTTTCCTTTTCTATATCAAATACCGACTTTTGGATTTTGAACTCGTCGAGTTTCGCTTTAAGGTCGGCATTCTGCTTCATCGCGTCGCGCGTTTCGCAGAAATTCTTATATTCATCGCTCTCTTTGAGCGCGTCTCCGAGCTGTCTTGCAATTTTGATGATTTCGTTACTCGTTTCAAACATATTTTTGCCTTTCTGTTTATATCATTTTTCCCGTAAGCATTGTTTCGCTCGACGAAGTAATCAGTACGTCAACGAACCTGCCGTATATATTATCATTTCCGTTATACGTGAATTTTACAAGCTTGAATCCGCTTGTTTTTCCGAAATAGCAACCAGATTCATTCTTTTTTGTCTCGCAAAGCACCTTTTGAACGGTATTTTCATAGGATTTATTGATTTTTACTATTCTTTCGCGGTGCTGTGACAAAAGTTTCGACATGCGCTCGTTTTTCTGAGCGTCTGTTATATTGTTTTCCATTTTTTCCGCAGGCGTGCCTTTACGCGGAGAGAAAATAAAGGAATAAATCGAATCATAGCCGATTTTATCGCACATAACAAGCGTTTTTTCAAAATCTTCGTCGGTTTCTCCCGGAAAAGCGACGATTATATCCGTTGTAAACACGATATCGGGAATCGCTTTTTTGAGTTTTTCCGCAACTTTCGTATATGCGTCGGTTGTGTATTTTCTATTCATTTTGAAAAGAATTTCATCGCTTCCCGACTGTATCGGAAGATGAAAATGCCGCTCTATTTTTTTATGTGTTGCGATAACGTCAATAAGTTCGTCGGACACGTCTTTCGGATGCGACGTCATGAATCTTACAATAAATTCGCCGTCGAGTTCCGCTATTCTCTGCAAAAGCTTTGCAAAAGATACTTCGCCTTTATCGCTTCCGTATGAATTTACGTTTTGTCCGAGAAGCGTTATTTCTTTATATCCGCTTTCAATGAGATTTTTCGCTTCTTCGACGATAACGTCGGCGTCTCGGCTTCGCTCTCTTCCTCTGACGTACGGAACGACGCAGTAGGTGCAGAAGTTATTGCAGCCGTACATTATCGAAATCCACGCTTTTATATCGCTCATTCGCTTTACGGGAATTCCCTCAACCAAAGGATAATTGCTGTCGTCAACGTAATATCTGCGTCTGTTTGTTTCAAGAACGTCGCAGAGTATTTCGGGAAGTCTGTGAAGCATATTCGTGCCGGCAGCAAAATTTACGTACGGGTAATTATGCTTTATTTCATCAACCCTGTGTTCCTGATTCACCATACAGCCCCAAAGCCCTATGATGATATCGGGATTTTTTTCTTTTAAGTGCTTTAACTGCCCCGTTTTTGAAAACGCTTTCAGTTCGGCGTGTTCCCTCACCGCGCAGGTGTTGAAAATTATAAGGTCCGCGTTTTCAATGCTGTCTGCCTTTTCGTAACCGAGAGAAAGCGCGCTTCCCAAAAGTCTTTCGCTGTCCGCTTCGTTCTGCTGGCATCCGAAGGTCTGAATAAAGACGTACAAAGGCCTTTTTTCTCTGCTTATTTTTTCGTTTATTATCTTTCTTACGCGCTCGGCATACTTATTCTGATTTTCGATATTTGAAGTATCTTCACACAAAGTATTGTTTATATTTTTCATTTCGACGATGCCTTTTCGAGAAGTTTTTTCAAATCCCCGGGAGTGTATTTATATATTTTATCGCAGAACTGGCAGGAAACCTCGATATCTTTGTTTTCCTCAATCATAAGCGAAAGCTCTTTCTTTCCGATACTTATCAAAGCGCGGTCGACGCGGTCCTTTTTACAGTCGCACAGATACGAAACCTTAGCTTCATCAAATATATCGAACTCTATGTCGCCCAATATGTCTTTCAAGTATTCTTCGTTTGTCTTTCCCGTTGAAAACAGTGTGGAAACGGGAACGGCGTCCTCAATTCTCTTTTCAAGTCTGTCTATAAAAGAGTCCTCCGCGCCGGGCAAAAGCTGAATCATATAACCACCTGCGGAAAGGCATGAATAATCCTTGCCGACAAGCACCCCGAGAGCGCAGACTGTGGGAATCTGTTCGCTTTTTGCGAAATATTCGGTTATATCTTCCGCAACCTCGCCCGAAACGATGGGAGTCATTCCGACATAGGGCTCGTTTTTGCCTTCTTCTCTGATGATATAAAGGTTTCCGTTTCCTATTGCGCCGGCAACGTCGAGTTTACCCTTTGAATTGAGCGGTAAATCTGCCTGCGGGTACTGAACGTAGCCTTTCGCGTTGCCGTAGTAATCGGCAACGGCAAGAACCTTACCGCAAACGCCGTCTCCGTCGAATGATACGGTAACGGTATCCCCTTTGTTTTTGAGCATTATTCCTATCATTGACGACGCGGTAAGCGTTCTTCCCAGGGCGGCGGAAGCCGTCGGCGAAAGGCGGTGATACTTTATTGCGTCGTTTACCATATTTTTTGAGTTTATGATAATTATTCTTGCGCTGCCGCAGGTCGTCATTGCTCTTGTAATCGTATTTTCGTTATGAAGCATTGATTTTATTTCTCTTCCTTTTTGCAAAGATAAAACAGTCTGTCGTCAGTATTTTCGCTTCCTTTTGAAAAATCAAGGCCGCAAAATACCGAAACGTCCTTAAATCCCGCTTTATCCAGTGATTTTAATATCGTTTTTTCGGTAAACATTTTCTCTCCGCTTACCTCGTCGTATCTGTCATAACTTCCGTTTTCATTTTCGAAGAAAAACGAAAGATAAAAATCGCATCTTTTGGTTTTTGTATTGTAATAATTCTGCCATGCAAGCAAAACCATTTCGTCTTCAAGAATATATGCGTTATCCGCATAGACGGTTTCGAACTTTTTCTTTGTGCTTATGTCGAAAATAAATAATCCGCCGTCATCGAGCGCGTTATATGCGCTTGAAAACGCTTCTTCAAGCTGCGCATTTGTTTTCAGGCAGTTTATGCTTGATGCCATACATATTATCGCCTGGGGATTTGTATAAAGTTTGAAGTCGCACATATCCTGCAAGGTAAAGCGTATATTTGAAATTCCCGCGTCATACGCCTTTTTGTCGGCTTCAGACAACATATCTTCAGATATGTCAAGAGCGGTAACGTTATACCCTCTCTTTGACAGTTCTATTGCAAGATTTCCGGTGCCGCAAGCCGTTTCGCACACGTTTTTTACGGGTTTTGACGCTTTTTCAAAGCATTTTTCGTAAAAATCGCACCATTCGGTGTAATTTATTTCCGTATTGAGCAAATCGTATGCTTTTACAAAATATTTTCCGTATCCTTCGTTCTTCATATCCGCATCTTTCCAATGATAATTTCTATCATAATATTTTATCAAAAGTTAGTTGTTTTGTAAAGTAAAAAATCTTTAAAAATGAGCACGCAACAGTTTTCGACAAGTCAAAATTCATTTCGGTAATATAATGAACTTGTCCGCTTTTCAAAATATAACAGACAATAAAGTTTTTTCAACGCATATAAACATTGAGAAAATCAAATATTATAAAGTGAAAAATGCGCGAAAAAAACAATGCGCAAATATAACGGAAAGGAAAATTACAATGAAATACCGGCAAAATATACCGAAAAAACTGAAAATTATTTCAATTATCGCATTCTCTGCGCTCGTTCTTGCGAACGTCGTTTTATCACATACAATTTCTGAAGGTTTTACGTCAAAAACAGTCATTAATTCCGTTTTTTACGAGGATATAGCAAGTAAAAACGGATATGGCGAAAACTTATTCGAGGAAAATTATGAGACCATAAGCAGCGAAGGCTTAAAGCTCGTTCCCTGCGGAGACGTTTTCGGAGTGAAGTTCTTCACAAAAGGCGTTATAATTATCGGAAACACCGATATCGAAACAAAAGACGGCTTTATTAATCCCGCCGAAACGTCGGGGCTTAAAAAAGACGACATAATAACAAAAGTAAACGGAAAAGAAATTAATACAGTTGAAGAACTTGCAGGCATAATAGAAAAATCAAACGGAAATATCCTGTTTGTGGAATATACAAGAAATGAAAATGATTACAATACCGAATTAAAGCCTGTACTGTCTGTTTCCGACAACAAATACAAGACGGGTATCTGGGTAAGGGACAGCACCGCGGGAATAGGTACGATAACCTACTATAATCCCGAAAACAAAAGTTTTGCGGGGCTTGGCCACGGAATATGCGATATAGATACCGGCTCTCTTATGCCGCTGCTTCGCGCGACAATCGTCGACGTTGACATAACGGAAATCACAAAGGGAAAATACGGAACGCCCGGCGAACTAAAAGGAATATTCGACACTCTTCAGAAAGGGGTTCTTATTAAAAACTCCGACTTCGGAGTTTTCGGAATACTCGACAAATATCCGGATTCTCTTTACGGCGCGCTTGAAGTCGCCTCAAAAAACGAGATTAATCCCGGAAAAGCTTCCGTTCTTGTAAACGCAGACGGAAAAGGTATAAAAGAATATGAGGTTTTCCTTTCCAAAATTGACAAGTATTCCGACGGAACGAAATGCTTTTCGGTTGAAGTAACGGACGAAAAACTCTTGTCGCTTACCGGAGGAATAGTTCAGGGTATGAGCGGAAGCCCGATAATTCAGAACGGAAAACTAATCGGTGCGGTAACGCACGTGCTTGTAAACGACCCTACGAAGGGATACGGAATATTTATTGAAAATATGCTCTCTAAAATGCCCGATTTAACTGTTTAATCAGATTCCAACTCCGTTCTGTTCACAGAACTCTTCAAGGCACAGACCGCTCTTCATTATCTTTTGTGCATAATATCTTCCGACGTAGCGGTAGTGCCACGGCTCAAATATAATACCGGTAATATCCGATTTATCCTTCGGGTATCTGAGAATAAAACCGAAATCGGCGCAATGACTTACAAGCCATTTATATACGTCTTTGGATTCAAACTGCTGGGACGCGGCGGGCAGATTATGCAGGTCGGCGCAAAGTCCGCTCTGATGCTCGCTCGTTCCGGGAATGGCGATTTGAGCCGCGGTTTTTGCATAAGCGGTATTATAATCGTAATACTGCCTGAATGAATTCAAAGAATTATTGAAAAGCTGCGACTGGTAGTCGTAGGAGCGGTATGCGCTGGTAACGGAAACGTCTGTATATCCGTTAGCCCTCATTTCAATAAACATGGCTTCAAGCGCCTTTGCGGCATATTCCCTCATCTTTTGCTGAGCCCTGTCGTTTCTTGTATCAACAACGCCGCACAGGTCGCCCGGCACGTAATCGGCGCCGAGAGGATGAGCAGTATTTATAAGGCGGATATATTCTTCGGAATCTTCGGGATTCATGTACATTTCATAAGCCGAAAGATCTGCCAGAAAATCACTTTCCGGCGAGGCCTGTAAAACGTAAAGCGATTTGTCGAGAGGGTTTGTCGGCAGATTTCCGGTACTTTTAAGAATCTTTTCTTCATTTGAAAATTCTATCGTATAGTCGATTTTTTTACCGTTTTTACTTATATTCAGCACAATTCCGTCAAAAGTGTTTTCAAAGAACTCTACCGGAACGTAAACGTTCGCGTCCTTTGCGGAAAAATAAATGTTATGTCCGAGAAACTTTTTATTTCCGTTAATTTCGACGATATCCGTTCCGATATTGAATCTGACTTTGTCGCCGTTATCGAATGCTGCGGTCATTACGTTCACGTCGCCTACAATTTTATATCCGAGCTGCTGAGAAAAATCGCCAAGGGAAAAATAACATTCGTTTTCGTAAACCGAAAAATCGTTTACCGCATGCTTTTTGCCGTCGATTAATGTTGAAAGAGTGAAATTGAGTTTGTCCGGAGATTTGGAAAAATCGCGTGAAAGAGCAAATACCATTACCGCGGCAAACAATACGACGCCGAAAAGAGCAAGAACAAACGCCTGCATGAATTTCAGCATAGCTGCGGCTTTTCTTCTTTTTTTCTCTTTCGCCATCTTTCTTTTATTAAGTTCCATGAACGCTTTATCGCGCTCATTATATTCATTTTCGTAATTATTGCGCCTTGCGGACATCTCTTTACCTCCGGATACGTAAACTTACATATATTATATCATAAATATATAAAAAATAAAGTGTTTTTTACTGATTTTACCAATGTTTTTTCTTCCCCGCCGCATTATTTTTTTACGAAAGTCAAATTATTCAAAATAAAGAGAATAGCGTTGAAAAATAATGAAAACATACTTAAATTTTAAAATTCACGCCATTTTTGTTTGTAGTTTGACTTTATTTAACTTTGACTTTTGTTGACCTTTTGCGTATACTATAATCAAAGGTTAAGGAAAGTCAAACAATACGAAAGAGAGTGAAGAAAATGGGCAACCCGTTAACAGAACAGATAGCGGAAATAATTGAAAGAATGCTGAAAGAAAGCGGCGGCGAGCTGGAGCTTCAGAGAAACAAGCTTGCAAACACCGTCGGATGCGTTCCGAGCCAGATAAACTACGTAATTACTTCAAGATTCAACACAAACAGAGGATATATTGTAGAAAGCAAGCGAGGAGGCGGCGGTTATGTAAAAATAACGAAAGTAAACTTCGACAACTCCGCGGCGATGCTTATGCATTCACTTGCGGCGGTCGGTGAATCGATAGACGCGCAGAGCGCAAAAGCGATACTAATTTCTCTGTACGACGCCGATATCATAACGGAAAGAGAGCTCAAACTGATATATTCCGTAATAAACGACAGGGCGCTTTCTTTAAGCGACGCAAATTACAGAGACGCGTTACGCGCCGACATTATGAAATCTTTTATACTTGCACTCAGAAATTACAACTACTAATGAAAGGATGATATATATGCTTTGTCAATCATGTCAGAAAAAACAGGCCACATTTCATTACAGGGCCAACGATAACGGAAACATCACGGAAACGCATCTTTGCGCGGACTGTGCAAAAAAATCGGGACTGATTGAAGACAGTTACAAGATATTCAATCCGTTCGGATTTGAAGAAAGCTTCTTTGATAATACCAACAATATGCTCGGCGAAATTCTCGGAGGAATGCTCGGAGAATCTCCAAAAAAGACGATTACCGAATCCCCCGTCTGCCCTTTCTGCGGAATGCGATTAAACGAGTTTTTGAGAAACGGAAAAGCGGGATGTTCACAATGCTACACGACATTCAGCTCATATCTTGAACCGACCTTGAAGAAACTTCACGGCAACACAAGACACACCGGTAAAATTCCCGCCGGCAGAGAAATACACAAGAGCAAGGAACAGCAGATTTCAGAACTTGAAAATTTACTCAAATCGGCTGTTGAAGCTCAGGAATACGAAAAAGCCGCGGAATACCGCGACAAAATCAGAGAACTCGGCAGAGAAGACGCCTGAAAAAGAAAGGCAGGTACATATTTATGACTAAATGGTATGATACGAAAGGCAACGGCCACGACGTTGTCATAAGCTCGCGCGTAAGACTTGCGAGAAACCTTGTTAACTTTCCTTTTACCGCAAAAGCCGACAACAAAACTTCAAAAGAAGTCGTTGAAAAAGTAAAATCGGCATTTGAAAGCAATTATCCCGAAAAACTCGAAATAATTGATATAAATTCCACCAAAACAGACAAAAACGTACTGCTTGAAGACCATATGATATCCCCGGATTTCTGCGCGCCCTCCCCTCTTGAAAGGATTCTCATAACCGACGAAACCGGAAATCTTTCCATTATGGTAAACGAGGAAGACCACGTAAGAATTCAGTCGATATACAACGGTTTTGAGCTTGACAAGGCGTATGAAACGGCTTGCAAAGCAGACGACGCTTTATCAAAAAGCGCGGAAATCGCGTTTGATGAAAATCTCGGCTACATTACCGCCTGCCCCACAAATCTCGGTACGGGTTTGCGCGCGTCGGTTATGGTTCATATCCCGGCAATATGCGCATACGGCTATATAAGAACGCTCGTTACCCTTATGACTAAAATCGGTCTTACGGTAAGAGGCCTTTACGGCGAAGGAAGCGAAGGTCAAGCGTGCATGTATCAGATTTCCAATCAGGTAACCCTCGGAATTTCCGAAAAAGACGCGATAGAAAAGCTGAAAAAC
>JAGDBE010000133.1 GCA_017959195.1 Clostridia bacterium
TTGAAGTTGGAAACCTTGTGTCCATCTCCGTCAAAACTGCCCTGAAAACACGTGCTGTAGCCCGTCGTGTTGGTATATTGACCGATAGGGGACCATTCGGCGTTCGAAAGGTCGATATCGGTATTCAGTTTATAATGCGCTTTAACGAATTCCTGCTGTCCTGAGTTTACGAATGTTGCAAAATCCTTGAAGTCGGCAACGGACGAAATTATGTAAGGCGAGCTTTCGGTTCCGTTACCGCCCGAAAAATACGTTGTAATTGCGGAAAGTGAAGCGGTTGCTTCAAACTCGTTGTCTCCGAATTCTTCAAGCGTTTCTACTTTTTCTATCAGTTCAGGCGCACGCACGTTTTCTTCGTCGGCATAAGCGTAAAGCGCCGTCGAGAAAACAAACGCAAGAAACATCAATGAAAATATGAATATGAGAATTTTTGTGTTCTTTGCGCGTTTAAAAGAGTTCATACTGTACCTCCCGGTAATAAATTAAACAATTAAAACAGGTTATTTTACGATATTGATTTTTTCTATATGTTCCTCAAGTAATGAGGCGAATTTTTCCGATATGTATTTTGAAACAAGTTCCGTAATCTGCTGACCGTCCGAAAGAAATCTTTCTTCCGTCAGGGGAATGCGCTTTAATATATAATATCCGTATGCGGAATCCACTATATCGCTTATTCCGTTTTCGGAAAGGGCAAATGCGGCGGTCTCAAACTGAGGCGCAACCTGATTATAGGTAAACAGCTCGTCGGGATTTTCGCCGTATTCGGCTGATAATACGTCAAAATCTGCGCCGTCGGCTATTTTCTGAAGTACTTCCTTTGCTTTTAAAAGCGCAGACGCGTCATAATTTTCTTCATCAAAGTCGTACGGAACGAAAATGTATTTTACCAACACAAACTCGTCTTTATAACGGGTGAAAAGTTCGCTTCCCGAAGGGAATTTCGCATAAGAATAATCGTAATACATCTGCTGATAGAACATCGAGTACCAGTAATTTACAAAGTACGCGTATTCGGTAATGTCGTATCCGAGTTTATCTATCGTCTGCTTGACCTGCGCCCAGTTGCTCTCAATAGCTTCCTTGAGAATCAGGTGGGCGTCGGCGGGAAGAACGAAATTGTATTCATCCGCGACAGATTTGATGCCGGCAAAGGTTTTTACCGAATCTTCAACTTCTTCAGCCGACGACTCGCCGCCGAGAGACGTGTCAATAAACGAAATTAGCGATTCGGAAGCTTCAAAACCGCTGTCGGTCTTTATGCGGATATTTTTATCCGTTTCATCAAGTTCAAAATCGGGGATAAGCGCCTGTGAGAGTGAAACCGTATCAATTCCCGAAAACTTTACGGACTTGCCCGAATCAAACGCTCTGTGCGACACAACGCAGAGTTCTTCAAGAGTAATTGCGCTGTCGCCGTAAAAAAAGCCGTCTTCGTCAACGCCGGTGAAAATGCCGGCATTGTAAAGGTTGAACACAGCGGAGGCGTTGTCTGAAAAAACGCTTACGTCGGGTATGTACTGAATGTCGTTAATTTTGCGTTCCGAGGGAACGACCGTGTTGAAAA
>JAGDBE010000134.1 GCA_017959195.1 Clostridia bacterium
ACTATACGAAAATCGTGAATGCTTGAACTTTCTCCGAATTCACTTTTTGCAAAGTCGTTCATAAGATTTTTAAGACGCTTTACCGTGTCGTCGGAGGTCGATACCGGGTCCATGTGGATTACGGTGTTGCAGCCGAATTTTTCAGATAAATGCTTTTCTACGTTGTCGATAACGTCGTGTATTTCAAGTAAATTTGAATTTTCGTCAACTTCCGCGTGTAATGAAATCATAACTCTGCCGGGGCCGTAGTCGTGAACTATGAGGTCGTGAATGCCGACTATTTCGGGATATGACATAACCGTCTTTTCAATGTCGGATACGAACTCCTTGTCGGGAACCTGACCGAGCAGGGGAGATATAGTCTCCTTTGCCGAACGGAAGCCGGCAAAAATGATGAAGAACGCCACCGCCATGCCGCAGTATCCGTCAATCTGAAACGACGTAAAGCGGGATACGAGCATTGAAATGATTACGACCGACGTTGCGAGCATATCCGAAAGACTGTCGGCGGAAATCGCCTCCATCGCGGAGGAACGGATTTTTCTTCCTATATTTTTATTATATACCGACATGTAAAACTTAACCGCAACGGAAATAATGAGAATGATAAACGCGATAGGCGTTATCGTAAGCGTTTCGGGGTTTATGATTTTGTCAAACGACGTCTTTACAAGCTCCACGCCCATAATGATAATCGCCGCCGAAACGAAAAGCCCCGAGATGTACTCAAACCTGCCGTGCCCGAACGGGTGGTCCTTGTCGGGCTTTTGCGACGCGAGCTTGAATCCGAAAAGCGCTATAACCGATGAACCTGCGTCGGATAAGTTGTTGAAGGCGTCGGCGGTAACGGCGACCGACTTGCTTATAATTCCCGCAAAGAACTTTATCGCAAATAAGAATACGTTTAAAAGTATTCCCACCGCGCCGCACAGAACCCCGTATGACGAGCGTACCGACGCGTCGGAGTAGTTTTTGTTGTCCTTTATGAAAATTTTACTTAAAAGCGTTATCAAAAAAATTACCTCTTTTATAAGGCGGCTGTCTGAAACTCTCTTTGTTCGGTGTTTTCCGAAATTTCAGAGGCCGCTTCATTTTCAAGCATGTTTTTCGCGTTGGAGAGCATGAGTTTTATTCTGTTTTCCTGGTTGATTTTCGTCGCGCCCGCGTCGTAGTCGACCGCAACAATGTTGGCGTTCGGGTATTTCTGCTTAATCGGCTTCATCATGCCTTTTCCGACAATGTGATTCGGCAGACAACCGAACGGCTGCGCGCAAACGACGTTTGCAACGCCTTCTTCTATGAGCTCCGCCATCTCGGCGGTAAGCAGCCAGCCCTCGCCCATCTTCGCACCGTGGCTTATAAGCCCGTTTGCAAGGGAGATGACTTCTTCAAACGGAGTGGAAGGCGTGAATTTCCCGTTTTCCTTTATCGAAACGATGACGTCGCGCTGTAATTTTTCAAGAAAGGCAAGAACACGCTTGAAAACCATGCCTTTGAACTTTCTTATACCTAAAATCTGCGCGTCGGAGATGTAGTTGTAAACCGAAAACATGCAAAAGTCAAGTAAGCCGGGCATAACGACCTCGGCGCCTTCCGACACGAGAAAATCCTCAAGCGAATTGTTGCCGAGAGGGGAGAATTTCACGAAAATTTCCCCAACGATTCCGACTTTTACCTTTTTTTCACCGGTTACCGGAATTTTAGCAAAATCCTCTATTATTTCCTTCTGGAATTTCTTTATTTTCTTGTATTTTACACGCTTGTCGCGCGACATTTCCTCGGTGAGCCTGTCAACCCACTTCAAAGCGACCTTTTCGGTGCTTCCGGGAATTACTTCGTACGGCAGACACTGATTTTTGAGCTGCATGATGAGGTCTCCGCAGACTATGGCGTATAGAAGACGCGCCGTAAGCTTCGGCGTGAGCTTGAATGCGCTTTCCTTTTCAAGTCCCGCAATGTTAAGGGAAATTACGGGAATGTAGCCGTAACCCGCTTTTTTGAGGGCTTTTCTTAAAAGGAATATGTAGTTTGAAGCGCGGCAGCCGCCGCCCGTCTGCGTTATCATGAGCGCCAGCTTGTGCTTGTCGTATTTTCCGCTTTCGATTGCGGAAATCATCTGACCGATAACGAGCAAAGCGGGGTAGCACGTGTCGTTGTGAACGTATTTAAGCCCGTATTCCGTAACGCTTGAATCGTAGTTTTCCAAAAGAACGGCGTTGTAGCCGAAAGCGCGTAAGATTCCCGTCATTATTTTGAAATGCATGGGAAGCATGGTCGGCACGAGAATCGTGTAGTCGAGCATGTCTTTGGTAAACACAGTGTGGTCTTTTTCCGTAAAATTGCAGTTTTCGCAAGAATTAAGATTGTTATTGTCCTGCGTTTGCACCTGACATCCTCCTTTCTTCGATTGCGCCGATAAGGCTTCTTAAACGTATTTTAACGGCTCCGAGATTGGTTATCTCGTCGATTTTTATCTGAGTGTAGAGTTTTCCGCCGTTTTCGAGTATCTCCTTTACCTCGTCTGTGGTAATGGCGTCGATTCCGCAGCCGAACGAAACGAGCTGAACGAGCTGCGCAAAATCGTTTTCGCAAACAAACTGCGCGGCGTTGTAAAGACGCGAGTGATAGGTCCACTGGTTGAGAACGTGTACGGACGCACACTTTTTCGCAAGGTGCCATACGCTGTCCTCACTTACCGTAACAAAGCCCAAAGACGTGCAGAGCTTGTCGATTCCGTGGCCGATTTCGGGGTCGATGTGGTATGGACGTCCCGCAAGCACGAGAAGCGTTTTTCCGCTTGTGCGGGCATATTCGACTGCCTTTTCACCCTGCGCGCGAACTTTGTTAATATAGCCGCCTAACGCTTCAAAGCCTGTGTTTACCGCCTTTTCAACGTCTCTTTTTCTCACAACCTCGCCCGCATTTTCAAGCGACGAGTAAAGGTGCGACGCGAGTATGGACTTTTCGTTAATGTAGAGATACGGGTATAGGAATTTTACCTTTGAAAGATTTTCCATATTTCCGTGAAGCAGCTCCGAATAATACGCGACAACGGGACAGTTGTAGTGATTTGCCGACGCCTTTTCGTCGGTGTTGTAGCTTAAACACGGATAGAATATTATGTCGGCGCCTCTTTCAATGAGCTCCTCAATGTGGCCGTGCATAAGCTTTGCAGGGTAGCACGCCGTATCGGAAGGGATAGTCTGCTGACCTTTAAGATAGGTGTTTCTCGTCGAGAACGGGGAGACGAGAACGTTGTATCCGAGAGACGTAAATATGTTGTACCATAACGGAATAAGCTCGTACATTCCGAGAGAGAGGGGTATTCCGACGGTTGCGGTGTGGCAGGGATTTTCACAATGCTTTGAAATAACGTCAGAGATGAGATTTCTCTTGAATTCGTAGAGATTGAAGCCGTTTTCGCTTTCGTCCTGCTTTATTCCGGCGCCTTTTTCGCACTTGTTGCCGGAAACGTATCTGTTTCCGTTGCCGAAAACGTTTATCGTAAGATGACAGCCGTTCGTGCAGCCCTTGCATACGGATGAAAAAGACTTGTGGCTGAATTCTTTAAGTTCTTCTTTTGAAATGATGGACGAGCCCTCTTCTTTTTCATACATTCTGGAATATAAAGCCGCTCCGAATGCGCCCATAAGACCGGATATTTCGGGTCTTATTACGTTGTGCCCTATCTCGCGCTCAAAGCTTTTCAGCACCGCGTCGTTCAAGAAGGTTCCGCCCTGCACGACAATGTTTTCACCGAGTTCAGACGCGCTTGACGCGCGTATAACCTTGTATATTGCGTTTCTCACAACGCTGAGCGAAAGACCTGCCGATATGTCGGAAACCTCCGCGCCGTCTTTCTGCGCCTGCTTTACCGAGGAATTCATAAATACCGTGCACCTCGTTCCGAGATTGACGGGATTTTTGGCAAGAAGCCCTAATTTGCTGAATTCCGAAACGCTGTATCCCATGGATTTCGCAAACGTCTCGATAAACGAGCCGCAGCCGGAAGAGCACGCTTCGTTGAGCATAATGCTGTCTATTGCGCCGTTTTTGACACGGAAGCACTTTATGTCCTGACCGCCGATGTCGA
>JAGDBE010000135.1 GCA_017959195.1 Clostridia bacterium
CCTTACCTTCACGTCGAGTTCTATGCACTCGTCCACGAGCGGAAGCTTTTCGTCCTGAAATTTCTTTTTGATATTTTCCTTTACCTTTTCGGGATTTTCTCTTACAAATCTGATGTCCAGCATTTTTATTTCCTTTCATCCGCCAATTTATTAAATATATTTTATCACAATTATTTCCATATTACAATACTTAAAGACTATTTTTCAAACGACGCGAAAAGTCCGCCCTCGGGGAGCGCCTCAAACGAGACCTCTTTTTTCGAAAACGGGTCGAAAAACTCGATTTTCTCGGAAAACAGCGCGATTTTGTCCTTTAAATCCGTTCTGCTTCCGTATTTTTTGTCGCCCGCAAGCGGGTGGGAGCGATGCGAAAACTGCACGCGTATCTGATGCGTTCTGCCCGTAAAAAGTTTTATTCTTACGAGCGAAAATTCTTTTTCCCCGATTTTATTTTCCGAAAGCACCTCATATTCGAGTACCGCTTTCTTTACGCCCTTTCTCTCGGTTTTTACGACGTAGCTTTTATTCTTTTTCGCGTCCCTGTAAAGAAAATCTTCCATTTTTCCGCTTTTTTCGTCGAAAATTCCTTCGGCTGCGGCAAGATAGGTCTTATGAAATCCTCCGTCGGAGACTGTTTTACCGAGCGCCGCGGCGCCTTTTCCTGTCAGCGCGTAAATCATGACGCCCGACGTCTCTTTATCAAGGCGGTGCACCGGGAAAACCTCGGTTCCGAGCATATTTTCAAGCTCGTTCACCATGCTTTCGGCTTTGGTTTTATCGTTTGCCCTCTCGCATATCATTCCGGCCTTTTTTATGACCGCTACGTAGTTTTTTTCGGTTTTCAGTATCTTTATTTTTCCGTTTTCCATATTATTTTCCCTTTTTTGATGTAATTATTATAAATTCAATAATTCCAAATGTCAAGGCAAAGGATTTTCTTGAATTATTCACTTTGATATGGTATAATATTTACGAAAAAAGAACTTTACCGGAAAGGAGGCGCGGATATGTGGTTTTTCTCTCTGCCGGCAGATGAAGAAAAAGAAAAAAACAATATAAGCGAAACGAAGACGGAAGATTTTGTCCTTGCAAAAGATGCGTCAAACGGCGACGTGAACGCTTTTGAAAAAATCGTGAGAAAATACGAAAAATACGTCTGCGCCGTCGTTTATTCGGTACTCCGCGACAGAGAAGAGACCTTCGACGCGTCGCAGGAGGTATTCTTGAAATTATACCACAGCATAGGCTCGTTCAAGGGCGAGAGCAGTTTTTCAAGCTGGCTTTACCGAATCGCAAAGAACTGCGCGCTCGATTTTGCAAGAAAGAAAAAGGAGCGTCCTTTAAGTCTTACGGTAAGAGGGGACGACGATGACGACTCAAAGGTTCTCGACGTGTCCGACGACTCCGAAAAGAACAATCCCGAAAAGGCGCTCATAATCAAGGAGCGGAAAACGCTTCTTTACGAAGCGATTTCGGAGCTTTCCGACGAGCACCGCGAAATAATAATCTTGCGCGACATAAACGGATACTCGTATTCCGAGATTTCCGACATGCTGTCGCTTGAAGAGGGTACGGTAAAATCGCGTCTTTTCAGGGCGAGAAGCGCTTTGCGCGAAAAACTTATTGCAAAAAATTATTTTCAAAGGAACTTTTTATAATTTTTTCCGTCAAAAAAGCAGAAAATAAAAAAGGAGGTGTGCGGCGATGAGCAGTGAAAACTTGAACGGAAAAACCGTTTGCGAAGAAATAAAAGAAAAAATACTTTGCGGAGAAGAGCTTTCCGATGCCGAAAAATCCCACGTTTTGTCGTGCGACGGGTGCCGCACGTATTCCGAAGAAATAAAAACAATGCTTGCCGACCTTGAAAATTTCGGAAAAGAGTCGGAAAACCTTGAAAAAGACGGCAAAACGCTCGTTTCCTCGGTTATGAATGAGGTTAACGCGCGGAAATTTTTCGGAAATACCGAAAAAAAAGGCGGCTTTTCGGCGTGGACAAAACATTTCGGGCTCGTCGCGGCGTGCGTGGTTCTCTTGATTATGGCGTTTCCGCTCATACGCAACTACGGAAACCTTTCAAAGAAAGACGCGGTAGTTTATTCAGACAGTACGGAAAGCATAAATGATTCCGTTTCAAAAGACATTTACGATGCCGGTTACTACGTAACAAACTCCGTTCCGGAGGTTTTAAGCGGCATATCGGATGACGAAGAAGAGCCGGCAGCGGAAAATAAAGCCGAAAGCGATGAACTGCCCGGCAGAGGCGCAATAGTACGATCGGCGCCGGGCGGTATGTCGGTCGGAGCTGCGGCGGGCGGAAAATCAAGCGGTGCAGACAGTGAGGAAATCAGCTCCCGGGAAAGCTCCGCAATCGAGGACTTCTACCGGAATTTCAATAATGATTCTTCAAACACCTCAATTTACGGCTCATCCTCAGGAAACGGAGCAATAATAATCACGTCGCCTGCCGTTGCGGATTCCCCCGATACCGTTACGGGTGAAGACGAATCCGTTTCCGAAGGCGGCAGCGGCATTTCCGACGGCGTCGGACTGTTCGTCAGAAACGAGGAGGACAACGCGAAAAGCGAAGCGGAAGGCGGAAGCGCTTCTTTGGATACGTATGACAAAAACGTTTTCGCAGGAAACGCAGATGACGAAGGTCTTTCAAGCGAAAAAAGCGGAAGTCCCGTCGTCAGTGAGACAAAAAGCACTCCTTTTCCGTCGTCGAAATACTCATTTTTGAGAATTGAGGCGCTTGAAAAATGCAAAGAAGCGGGCATTGAAGCATACGCTTTGGGCGACGAGCAGATAAGCTCCTTTGAAATCGTTGTATATCTTGAAACGGAAAACGGCGTATTATCGGTGCTTTTTGAGCTTGACGAAGCAAGCGGAGAATGGAAATATTCCGATAAAAATGATTTATCCGCGCAAAATTAAGTGTTTCTTTCCACAAGTCAAGAAAAAAGCAGGTCGCAAGACCTGCTTTTTCTTTTTTATTTGAATTAAATCTTCGCCGTCCTTATAAACGCGTAAACGCCGCAGGCCGAAAGAAGTACGCTGTGCATAAAATCCATCGCGGTATTGCGGCCGCATATAATCTGCGGCACGCATACTGCGATTATCACCGAAAATGATATCACGCCTGCAATAAAGAATTTTCTCTCCGCGGATTTGAGCGCTTTCAATGCCATCTCGTCTTTGCGCAGTATTACGGAGC
>JAGDBE010000136.1 GCA_017959195.1 Clostridia bacterium
GGCCTTCGCGACCTCGGCGTCGACATTAAGACGAATATGATTATCGGAAAGACCTTATCTATTGACGAGCTTGTCGAAGAATACGGCTTTGAAGCGGTATTCATCGGCTCGGGCGCGGGACTTCCGAAATTTATGAACATACCCGGCGAAAACTTAAAGGGCGTGCTCTCGGCAAACGAGTTTTTGACGAGAATTAACCTTATGAAAGCGTACAAAGACGGCAGCGACACGCCCGTAATGCACGCGAAAAAGACGGTTGTCGTGGGCGGCGGAAACGTTGCCATGGACGCCGCAAGGTGCGCAAAGCGTCTCGGCTCGGAAGTTTACATAGTTTACAGAAGAAGCATGGAAGAGCTTCCCGCAAGAAAAGAGGAAGTCGAGCATGCGATAGAAGAAGGAATAATATTCAAAACCCTCAACAACCCCGTTGAGATTTTCGGCAACGAAAACGGCTTTGTAAAGAGCATAAAATGCGTTGAAATGACGCTCGGAGAGCCGGACGAATCGGGAAGAAGAAGACCCGTCGTAAAAGAGGGAAGCGAATTTGTAATCGACGCCGACTGCGTTATCATGGCGCTCGGAACGTCGCCGAATCCGCTCATAAAATCCACGACGAGCGGTCTTGAAACACAGAAGTGGGGCGGCATAATCGCCGACGAAAACACCGGACTTACGTCAAGAGAGGGCATTTACGCGGGCGGAGACGCCGTAACGGGAGCCGCAACCGTAATTCTTGCGATGGGCGCGGGCAAAAACGCGGCGGAAGCGATAGACGAATACATAAAAAACAAATAAAATGAAAATGAACGGAAACATCAGAAAATTCGTAAATGCGGCAATGCTTGCGGCGCTGACGTGCGTTGCCGTGCTTATTATAGAAATTCCCATCCCTGCGACAAACGGATATATTAACGCCGGCGACGGGATTGTGCTGCTCTGCGCCGCTTTGCTCGGAAGCGTGTACGGAGGCTTTGCGGCGGGAGTAGGCGCTTCGCTTGCCGACGTGTTTCTCGGCTACGTCAGATACGTGCCGGCGACGTTTATAATTAAATTTATTATGGCGTTTATCGCCGGAATGATTTTTAAGAAAACCGACCCGAAAAAGAGCGCGGGAATAATACTTTGCGCGCTCGTTTCGGGACTTGCGTCGGAAACGGTAATGATTGCGGGATACTTCGTATACGAAGCGCTGGCGCTGGGATACGGCTTTGCGGGCGCGCTTGCGGGCGTTCCCGGAAATATCTTTCAGGGCATCGGCGGCACGGTAATATATGCAATTTTACTGTTTGCCGTAAAGAAAAACAAGTTTTTATCCGAAAAAATGAATTTGAAATGACCGGTGGTAAGAAAATATGGGAGTAATAACGGATTACACGGTTTACGAAGGAAGACCCGACAGAAACGGGAGAATTGACAAGGAAAACGACGCGTACGACTTTCTCGAAAAAGCAGGAGTGCGCTTTTTGAGAGTTGACCACGCCCCCGTCGACACGATTGAGGAGTGCGCGGAGGTAAAGGCGCTTTTAGGGCTCGGACTTTGCAAAAATCTGTTTTTGAGCAACTATCAGAGGACGAGATATTATCTACTCGTCATGCACGGGGAAAAGAAATTCAGCACGGCGGTCGTTTCAAAGCAGATAGCGTCGTCGCGGCTTTCTTTCGCGCCCAAAGAGGACATGGAAAAACTCTTGAACTTAACGCCCGGCTCGGTTACGGTTCTGGGACTTATGTACGACAAGGAAAACAAGGTGCGGCTGCTCATAGACAAGGATATTTTTGAAGACGAATATTTCGGCTGCCACCCAATGATAAACACCTCGTCGATAAAATTCAGCACCGGCGACTTAAAAGAGAAGGTGCTGCCCGCGCTTGCGCACGAATACACGCTCGTTGAAGTGTGATTTGCGTTTTATGCGCGCAAATGGTATAATAAAAAGGTAAAAGATTAAAGAAAAGGTTGTTGTTTTATGAAACTCGGAATTGTTGGACTTCCAAACGTCGGAAAAAGCACGCTTTTCAACGCGATTACAAACGCGGGAGCCGAATCGGCGAACTACCCGTTCTGCACGATAGAGCCCAACGTCGGCGTGGCCGCAGTGCCCGATAAGCGCCTTGACGTGCTGACTTCGATGTACAACCCGAAAAAAACCACCCCCGCCGTTATCGAATTCGTCGATATCGCGGGTCTTGTTAAAGGCGCGTCGCAGGGCGAGGGACTCGGAAACAAGTTTCTTTCGCACATAAGGGAAGTCGACGCGGTCGTTCACGTCGTGAGATGCTTTGAAAACGACGATATTATCCACGTAAGCGGCAAGGTTGACCCCGCGTCGGACGTCGAGACGATAAATCTGGAGCTCATTTATTCCGACATAGAAATCGTCGAGAGAAGAATCGAGCGCGCAAAGAAGATTTTAAAGGGCGACAAGTCGGCGCAGAAGGAAATAGACCTGCTTGAAAAAATTCTCGCGCTGCTGAACGAAGGCAAAAAGGCAAACGCGGCTGAATATACAAAAGACGAGCTTGAACTGCTCAAAGACGTGCCGCTTCTTTCGGCAAAGCCGGTAATCTACGTTGCAAACGTAAACGAGGACTCCATCGGAAAAGACCTTTCGCAAAACGAGTACTATATGAAACTCAAAGAGATTGCCGATGCCGAAAAGTCGGGAATTATAAGCATTTGCGCCGAGCTTGAGGAGGAGATCGCCTCCCTTGAGGAAGGCGAAAAGCACGAGTTTTTGAAGGAGCTCGGCATCGAGCAGAGCGGACTTGACAATCTCGTGAGCGCGTGCTACGACCTGCTGGGACTTATCAGTTTTCTTACGGCGGGGTCCGACGAAGTGCGCGCGTGGACGATAAAAAAGGGTACCAAAGCGCCTCAGGCGGCGGGAAAAATTCATACCGACTTTGAGAGGGGCTTTATCCGCGCCGAGGTTATTTCGTTTGAAGAACTCGTGGAATGCGGGTCCACCGCGGCGGCAAAGGAAAAGGGAATCATGCGTTCCGAGGGCAAGGACTACGTAATGCAGGACGGCGACGTCGTACTGTTTCGGTTCAACGTGTGAAATTTACTATTGAAAATGTTTTTTTGATGTGATATACTATTTTTTGTAATATACAAAAAGGAGAACTGCAATGAAAAGAAATATATTTGGAATAATCTGCATTATACTTTGTCTGTGCCTCCTTCTTTCTTCCTGCGGAAAGGAAGAAACAGCCGGTGAGGGCGAAACAAACGCGGACGCCGAAACAGTAGAGGATACTCCGGTCATTCCCGAAGAGGAAGTTAAGGAAACCTTCGAATACACCTTGAAAGACGGAGAAGCTACGCTTGATAAGTATAACGGCTCGGACGAGGAAGTAAAACTCGAAGAGACCGTAACAGTAATAAAGAAGAAAAAAGAGAAAAAGACGGTAACCGAGACCGTTCAAAACGCCGACGGCACCACGTCGCAGGTTGAAAAGACGGTTGAAGAGACGGTCGAAATTCCCGAAGAATATACGCTTACCGCGATTTCCGCAGGCGCGTTTATGGGAAATGAGAGCGTAAAGAAGGTAATAGTACCCGACAGCGTTCTTACAGTCGGCGACGCCGTGTTCCAGGGCTGCACCGCTTTGGAAGAAGTAGTTCTTCCCAAAGGACTTGAAAAAATCTCCGACAGACTCTTCTACGGCTGCGAAAAGCTTGAAAAACTTGAAATTCCCGAAACCGTAACGACAGTCGGACTCTTCGCATTCGGCGACATATTCAATCCGAGCGCATGGTACGCAAACCTTGCGGACGAAGACGTTATAGTCGGCGACGGCATACTCATAAAGCACAACGGCACGTCGGAAAAAGTTTCTTATTCCGACGAAGTAAAGAAAGTCGCATACTACGCATTTTACGGAACGCCCGTTACCGAAGTTTACTTCACAAACTCCATTGAGGATATAAGCGACCTTGCGTTCTACCGCACGGGCGCGACGGTAATGCTTCCCGCAGGTTCTTCAAAGATCAGCGAATTCAAGGCCAAGAGCATCACGGTTGACACCTATTCGCCGGAGGAAGCGGAATAAATTAATTTTACCACGCAAAAAATATAATAAAAAAAGCGGAAAAAGAAATTTTTCTGCTTTTTTGAATTAAAAAACAAATTGAGGGGAAATAACGTTGTCGCAAAACGGGAGGAAATCTGTCAAAAAACTGGTTATAAAAACGCTTGAAAACTATTCCGTAACCGAAATAACCGCGGAAGAGCTCAAAAGAATAATTCTGGCAAACGGGTACACACTCGTTTGTTTTGAAAGCAACGAGAAACCGCAGGGTGCGGTTTTCAACCTTATGAGGAAGGCGGGCGTGCTAGAAAAGGCGAAATATCTCGACACCTTTACTTGCTCGTATGAGGAAAGGCACTTCGCTTTTCTGAAAAAGGACGTGTCCGAAAAGAGATATTTTTACGGGCTCTGCAATATTCTCGGAGGCATTATTGTAAAAAACGAGTACGGAGACGGCCCCGACAACGCCATATATGCGGGAGAATTTGCGTACCGCCTTGCAAAAATTCAGGAAGGCGGAATTATTTACAACCAGTTTACTCTATTCCCGAAAAGAAGCATCGCTGCTGCGTCGGCGTTTCTGCTGCTTATTACTTTTTCGACGGAAAGACTTCTGTCGCAGATTCCGAATAAATCCACGTTTACTCTCCTCTCGTCAGAAAGCGCGGTAAACGCGCTCGCACCCCAAACGCCCGAAACAACAAAAGACAGCGGAACAGTTAAAGATGCGGCCGAAGTATTTGCATATACCGGCGCTGCTTCGCCCGAAAATGAAGAAAAACCGGAAGAAACCGTACCGGACGGCGCTGAAAATATCGTAAACGGCGAAAACGGCGAAAAAGAGGAGCTTCAAACGCAGACGGACGCTGCCGAAACGGTGCAGACCGTTTTCTACGCGACGAAAAGCGGCAAAAAATATCACGTCGAGGGCTGCAGTTACATTGAGGGCAAAGATACGGTAATCGTAACCGAATCTGATATAAAAAGCGGAAAATATACGCCGTGTTCGCGGTGTATCGGATAATAAAAAAGACGGTGTTTCCACCGTCTTTTTTATTATTTTTTATAAATATCCTCTACTCTGCTCGATTTGTCCTGATTCTGCTCTTTTTTGTATCTTTCGAAATCGGCTTTTCCGTAGTTTTTGCCGCCGAGTCTGATGAGGTAGTCGTCTTCCGTCTTGTA
>JAGDBE010000137.1 GCA_017959195.1 Clostridia bacterium
AATTATGTATCTATTATATCATGTTTTTTCAAAAAATCAATAGGAAATATACATTATTTTCAAAAATATACGAAAAAAATATCGAAAATTTATAAATTTATGCATAATTATTGTATAAATGAATATTTTGGCATGAAATAAATGCATGATTAAAAGATTTCGGAGCGCAAATAATAATTATGAAAATAAAAATGAAAGGAATGTATGCCGAAAATGAAAAAAAGTTTGATTGCGGCGGTTACGGCAATTTCATTAACGCTTGTAAGTGCGCAAAGCGTTAATGCCGAATCTTTTTCATGGTATTTCAAGCCGGCAAAGGATCACGCGCAGCCCGAAGTAATACCCGAGGCAAAATCTTTTGCCGATAATTATAATACGATATATATGGGAGACCCGGAAACAAAAAAAGTATATCTTACGTTTGACGCAGGATACGAAAACGGAAACGTGGAGAAAATTCTCGACGTGTTAAAGGAAAAAAACGTAAAAGGTGCTTTTTTTCTTCTTCCGAATATTATAAAAAACAATACCGAACTTGTAATAAGAATGAAAAACGAAGGTCATTTGATATGCAACCATACCAAAAGCCATAAAGATATGAGTAAAATCACGGATTATGCGGAATTTGAGAGCGAACTTAAAGGCGTAGAAGACGTTTTATATGAAAAGACGGGATTTGAGGCGGATAAATTTTACAGACCGCCGGAAGGAAGATTTTCGGAAGAAAATTTGAAATTTGCTTCCGATATGGGTTATCACACGGTTTTCTGGAGCCTTGCATACGCCGACTGGGATAACTCAAAGCAGATGAACGAAGAACGCGCGCTTGAACTTGTGCTTGCAAGAACGCACAACGGATGCGTCGCACTGTTTCATCCGACGTCGTCAACGAATGCAAATATTCTGGGAAGATATATCGATACGCTCAAAGAGCAGGGTTACGAGTTTGGAACGCTTTATGATTTTGTAAAGGATAATAAAGAAACTCAGGCGCACGTCTATGCCTCAAACAGAGATGCGGGAAAATACGTCGCACTTACGTTTGATGACGGACCCCATCCCGTATATACCGAAAAGATACTTGAAATATTAAGGAATAACAATGCAAAAGCCTCGTTTTTCGTGATCGGGGAAAATGCAGAGAGTTATCCCTCTTTAGTGCTTGCCGAATATGAAGACGGACATGAAATAGGAAATCACACCTATTCTCATCCCGATATGAAAAAGCTTTCGACGGAAAGCGTCATAGAAGAAATAGAAAAAACGCAGGATATTATTTACGACATCACCGGTAAGAAACCCGAAATATTTCGCTCACCGTGCGGAGTCTATTCCGACGAGCTTGTGGAAGCAATAGAAAACGTCGGGTGTAAACCAATACTGTGGTCATGGCGGCAGGACACAAAGGACTGGACGCTGCCAAGCGTTAAAAGTATAGTTAAAACAGTAACCGAAAACATTCAGGACGGGGATATTATTCTGTTTCACGACTATAACAAAAAGGGAAGCCCAACGCCCGAAGCGTTGGAGATTATACTTCCTAAGCTTGCTGAAAAGGGATATTCGTTTATAACAGTATCCGAACTTCTGAAAATAAAAAGAGGATCAAAAAATGAAACCGCTGCGTAAGCAGCGGTTTTTTTCATTTTCATTATTTTTTGATTTTCCTTCCGATGTTCTTGAACAAATTCCACAGCGGGCCGGAGAGACATACCGAAGAATAAAGACCTGCAATGATTCCGACTATGAGCGGAAGCGCAAAGTTCTTTATCGAGGTAACGCCGAGGATGTAAATCATTCCAACGGTAAAGAGCGTCGTAACGGTTGTGTTTATGGAACGCCAGAGCGTGCCCTTTATACCTTCGTCAACTTTCTCCGCAAAATCTCTGCCGCTCATCTTCTTATCGTTTTCTCTGATTTTATCAAAGATAATGATTGTAGCGTTGATGGAGTAACCGAGAATTGTGAGAAGCGCTGCGATAATCGTTGAGTTTACGGGAAGCTGGAGCAGCGAATATGCCGCAACCATA
>JAGDBE010000138.1 GCA_017959195.1 Clostridia bacterium
ATAGTAATTCCATTCTCATCCGGGTAAGAAAAAACCCCGCAAACGATGAATTCCCGGGGATTATCGGTTGTCTGAATTTATCTCTTCGAGAACTGAGGTGCACGACGGGCGGCTTTGAGACCGTACTTCTTTCTTTCCTTCATTCTCGGGTCTCTTGTTAAGAAACCTGCTTTTTTGAGAACGGTTCGGTAATTCGGATCTACCTGAAGGAGCGCTCTTGCAACTCCGTGACGGATAGCGCCCGCCTGGCCGGATACGCCGCCGCCGGTAACTCTCGTTACGATATCGAACGTTCCGAGCGTCTTTGTAGCCTCAAGGGGCTGACGAACGATGAGTTTGAGCGTTTCAAGTCCGAAATAGTCGTCAATATCTCTTCCGTTTATCGTGATAACGCCTGTTCCCTGCATAATTCTTACGCGGGCAACCGAACTCTTTCTTCTGCCTGTTCCGTAAAAATACGGTTTTGCACTTGTATACATTATTCAGTTACCTCCTTTTATGCAAGTATGATAGGCTTCTGAGCCTGATTGTTGTGCTCGCCGCCCTTATAGAGCTTGAGTCTCGTAAGGCTCTTGGCGCCGATTGAATTCTTGGGAAGCATGCCTTTTACGGCAAGCATCATTGCTTTTGCAGAGTCTTTTGCCATGAGTTCCTTATACTTTACGGCTTTAAGACCGCCTATATAACCCGAATGATGATAGTAGAACTTCTTTTCGAGTTTCTTTCCGGTGAGAACAGCTTTATCCGTATTTATGATTATTACGAATTCACCGCAGTCAACGTGGGGCGTAAATTCAGGTCTGTGTTTGCCGCGAAGTATATCCGCCGCTTTTACGGCTGTTTTTCCGAGCGGAACGCCTGCTGCGTCAATAACGTACCATTTACGTTCCACTTCGTTTGCTTTTGCCATGAATGTGGACATTATTATTTCCTCCTGTAAGTTTAATCAACATATGTTATTATAATCGGCAATTACGGAAAAGTCAATATATTTTTTTGAATTTCAATATTTTATTTTATAATCTCTGTATATCTTTGTTTTTCTTTTGTATTCTCTTTGTTTCTTTTGCGCGGTTTACGTTATTATTTTTAAAAACAGCACCTTTTTCTCCGTTTTTCTTCTCTTTTCGAAAAGCGCATATTTGAACGGATTATAAATTTTAATACAAAACACTTTAATTTATGATAGAAAAATGATAGAATAGTTAAAATCGAACTTATCGGGAAAAGGAAAATGAAAGAATTATTTGAACTCTATCTGTCTTTTTTCAAAATAGGAATACTTACATTCGGCGGCGGATACGCGATGATTCCGATGCTTGAAAGAGAAATTGTCGTAAAAAACAAATGGGCAACCTACGACGAGCTTATGAATTATTTTGCGGTAAGCCAGTGCACGCCCGGAGTTATCGCCGTGAACACCGCGACGTTTATCGGCTACAAAAAGAAAGGCGTAATCGGCGGACTGTTTTCAACTCTCGGAGTAATCACCCCGTCGATTATAATAATATGCCTTTTGGCAGGTATTTTAGACGTTTTTGCCGACAACGCCTACGTTAAGCACGCTTTTGCGGGCATAAGCATCGCGGTATGCGCTCTTATGGTGTCCGCACTTATTAAGATGTTTAAATCGGGCGTAAAAGACGTTTTTACGCTTATTATCGCGATTGCCGCAATAGTTTTTGCGTTTTTCTTCAAGGTTTCAAACATCATAATAGTTATTTCGGCGGGCATTCTCGGCTGCATATACAAGGCGCTCTCCGAAAAGCGTAAAAATCATTCAAAAAACGCGGACAAGGAGGGTGAAAAATGAGCGTTTACCTTCTCATCTTCCTTGAATTTTTCAAAACCGGTCTTTTTGCGGTGGGCGGCGGGCTTGCAACCTTCCCCTTCCTGTTCGCGATAGCCGAAAAATACGGCTGGTTCAGCGTAAAACAGCTTGCCGACATGATAGCGGTATCGGAATCGACTCCGGGACCTATCGGAGTAAACGTTGCTACCTATTGCGGATTTACCGTTTCGGGCGTTTTGGGCGCTGTTTTTGCCACGCTCTCGCTTGTTTTGCCGAGTTTTATCGTAATCACGGTAATTGCGGGATTACTTAAAAATTTCAGCAAAAACAAGACCGTAAACAACTTCTTTTACGGTCTGCGCCCGGCAGTTTTGGGACTTATCGTCGTTGCGCTTTCGAGCATTTTCGAAATCGCATTCGTAAACCGCGGCGCCGCCGACGCTTTTTCTATGTTAAACCCGATAAAATTCGCCGTATTTGCGCTTATATTGTTTCTTGTGCTCAAATTCAAGAAGCATCCCGTTTTATACATCATTCTCGGCGCGATTTTTGGCATATTGTTCGCATTTTAATTGAAAACACAAAAAAATGCTGAAAAACTTTCGTTTTTCAGCATTTTTTTATTTTGATCCGATTAGATTCCCGTAACAGCCGCTTCGCATGCGGGATGGATGTTATAAAGCGTATCGAACGCCATTATTTTAATGGTTGACGCGCCGTCAAACGCGGAAAGCGGGAACGTCGACGTTGCTCCTGTTGCAAACGACCTTATGCAGTTAATCATTCTGCCGTCGTCAGCGTAACCTGCCGCGAAGAGATATGAAGGCGACGGGTTGGAGATGTTAAGAATGATTTGCTCACCCGAAACGTAAGCGCTCATTACCATGGGCTTTCTTATTTTCAGCGTGGGCATTTCGTTTTTGACGGTCCAGGTTTTGTCAAAGTCGAATTTCATATTGTTTTCAAGAAATTCACGGCTGAGCAGCGTGCTTCTTTCAACGGGGGTTCCCGATACCGCCTGAACGGAAACCGCGGAGCTCGGAGAAAGCGTTATGTCGTCGGCGTAATAGAGATTTCCGGTCGTTCCTTCCGACGAGCTTCTGCCGACGAGTGCGCTTATATAATATCTCTTTGATTTAGGTGTTCCCGTATAGAAAATATCGCAGAGGGTAAAGCAGTTATCGAAATCAAATCTCGTTTCCGATTCGGTAACGCCCGAATCCGTACCTATTATTCCGCCGACAATGCCGCCCGCGCAGAATTCGCAGAGAAGATCGAGTTCAATCGAGCCCTGCGTAAAGCAGTTCTGTACGGGATATGTCAGTTTTTTCTGGTCGACGAGTCCGATAATTCCGCCGACGTACTGGTTTGAACGCGCCGAGCTGAAAATATCAACGTCAGCGGTATTGTTCAGCACGCTTACCTTTATTTCGTTCGTCGTCTTGTTGTCGATATTGCCGACGATACCGCCGACTATCGATCTGAGCTTTGACGAAATATTCATTTTCGCATTTACCGAGCAGTTTTCGATATAATAATCCTTTTCGTTGCTGTCGGTGTTGAAATACGCGCAGATACCTCCCGCATAAACCGTATAATCCGACTGCGCGGTAATATCAAGGTTTATTACGAACAGATTTTTTATCGTCGCGTTCACGCAATACGGAAACATACCTACGCAAAGCGCCTGCGTCGCGTTGCTTCCGGAAGCGGTGATAGTTACGTTCTTTACTGCGTATCCGTCGCCGTCAAAGTCGCCCATAAACGGCGTATCCTCGGAATTTCCTATCGGAATCATGTTCGTATCGGAAAAATCCAAATCCGTAGTGAGTTTATAGCTCTTTCCCGAATACAGCATATTTCCGTTATTTACGAGATTTGCAAGTTTATTCATATCTTCCGTACTTGAAATCAGATACGGATCATCCGGCGTTCCCGAGCCGTCGAAGGATGCCGAGAGTTCCAGCACTTCCGGCTCAGATGCCGTAGGTTCAATATAGTGTTCTCTTGAACTTTCCACGCTTTCAACTATCGGCGACGCGCTTACCGAAATTACAAGAATAATCAGGGCTGCTGCTGCAAACATAATTTTCTTTATCATAATAAATCCTCCTGAAAATGAGATTTAATACGCTTATTTTATTTCAATCATACTTTCGTCCCATTTTTCCGGCGCCTTATAACCCATAAGGTTTACAAGGGTTGCCGCAATATTGGAAAGTCCGTATTTTCCTTCGGTTCTGACGGTATAGTTGTCCGCTCCGAAATTATCGTATATAATGCACGGCACGGGATTCAGCGTATGGCTTGTCTTTGCCTTGTATTTTCCGCTTTTATCGGTTTTGGGTTCTCCCGTCTTCTTATCGGTTTCATACATTTCGTCGGAATTTCCGTGGTCCGCAGTAATAATTGCGACGCCGTGAAGCTTATCGACAGTTTCGATTATCCTTGCGATACAAAGGTCCAGAGACTCTATTCCGACAACCGTTGCGTAATAGCTGCCCGTATGTCCGACCATGTCGCCGTTCGGGAAGTTTACGCGCATAAATCTGTATTTGCCCTCTTTTGCAACTTCTATGAGTCTGTCCGTTATCTCGGCGCACTTCATCCACGGGCGCTGTTCGAACGGAATCACGTCGGACTTGATTTCCTCGTATTTTTCGGTCTTTTCATCGAATTTTCCGCTTCTGTTGCCGTTCCAGAAATACGTTACGTGTCCGAATTTCTGTGTTTCGGAAAGCGCGTACTGGTACACGCCCGTCTTTGCAAGATATTCTCCCATGGTATCGGTAATTTCGGGCGGACTTACGAGGTATCTCGACGGAATATGAAGGTCTCCGTCGTATTCGAGCATGCCCGCGTAAGTTACCTTCGGGAAGCGAACTCTGTCGAATTTATCGAAATTCTCCGTCTCAAACGCCTTCGAAATTTCTATTGCTCTGTCGCCTCTGAAATTATAGAAAACGACGCTGTCGCCGTCGCAGATTTCGCCTACCGGTTTTCCGTCTTTTGCAATAACGAATGCCGGGAGGTCCTGGTCTATGCAGCCGGTCTCTTTTCTGTAAGTTTCTATTGCGTCTTTTGCGCTTTCAAATTTTCTTCCCTCTCCCAAAACGTGGGTATGCCAGCCGCGCTCAACCATCGACCAGTCCGCTTCGTATCTGTCCATGGTGATATTCATTCTTCCGCCGCCCGACGCTATTTTTACGTCAAAGCCGTCTTTTCCGATTTCCGAAAGGTATTCTTCAAACGGATTTACGTAGTCGAGCGCCGACGTTTCTCCTACGTCGCGGCCGTCAAGAAGGATATGTATTCTGACCTTCTTCACGCCCTCTTTTTTCGCCTGCTCTATCATATATTTGAGGTGGTCTATATGCGAATGAACGTTTCCGTCGGAAAACAGGCCTATAAAATGAAGCGTCTTGCCCGTGTCCTTTACGGATACGATTTCTTTCCATGCTTTTGATTCAAACATCTTTCCGCTTTCAAGCGAATTTGACACGAGTTTTGCGCCCTGCGCAAAAACCTGTCCCGCGCCGAGTGCGTTATGTCCTACTTCCGAGTTTCCCATGTCGTCGTCTGACGGAAGTCCGACCGCAACGCCGTGCGCCTTGAGTTTGAGTGTGGGGTACTTTGACATCAGCATATCGAGTGTCGGAGTATTTGCGTTTTTAACTGCGTTTCCGGGGCCGTCCGGTGCAATTCCGACGCCGTCCATTACGATGATGAAGACAGGACGTTTTTTCATCTCCTCATCATCTTTTTTAAAATTAAGTGTTTCAAGCGGGTTCATATTCATTCTCCTATATGTTAAAATTATATTTTTACCTCTGTAAGTACGGATTTATACGCGTTTGAAGACATAATCTTCATAATTCCGTCGGCTACGCAGTCGAGCGGGTGCTTTGCGATATTCACGGTAAGACCCGTCTTGCTCTGAAGCATCATTGCCATGCCCGGCAAAAGCGAGCCGCCTCCGGCGAGCATTATTCCGTTTTCGTATATGTCGGCGCAAAGCTCCGGCGGCGTAATTTCAAGCGTGGATTTTATGACGTCGGTTATGCTTCCTATCGGCTCGGACATCGCCTCGTTTATTTCCGCGGAATATATGTTGAAAACCGACGGCAGTCCGGTCGCAAGGTTTCTTCCGCGCACTTCAAGCATTCCGAGGTTTGTCGATTCGTGCACCGAACCGATTTCTTTTTTTATGTCCTCGGCGGTATTTTCGCCTATCGCCACGTTGAATTTCTTTCTTATGTATTCGGCTATCGCGGCGTCGCATGCGTCTCCCGCGACGCGCAGCGATTTTGAAACGGCAATTCCGCCCGACGCGAATACCGCAACCTCCGTCGTGCCGCCGCCTATGTCGACTATCATGCTGCCCTTTGACTGTTTTA